>JACMQM010000051.1 GCA_014376985.1 Cytophagaceae bacterium
TGCAGCGGAGCGTTTGTCAGAGAACGCTCCGCTTTTTTTTGTATCTTTCATCATAAATGTTGTACATGCTGTACGACTATTAAGTGATTGATTTTGTCTGACTCTCCTGAAAAAAGAAATACAGAAAAAGTAAACCTGCATGCTCGCAATCAACACCGATCATTGTATGATTTTAAAGCGTTGATAGCAGTGTGCCCGGAACTTTCCGCCTATGTAGCAGTAAATGCCTTTGGTGATGAATCGGTAGACTTCTCCAATCCGGAAGCGGTGAAAGCATTGAATAAAGCTTTGCTTAAATATTGTTACAATGTGAATTGGGAAATTCCGGAGCACTTTCTTTGCCCTCCTGTTCCAGGTAGAGCGGATTATATGCATTATGCCGCCGATTTATTGGCGGAAGCAAATGAAGGGAAAGTGCCACGAGGCACGTCAGTAAGAGTGTTAGATATTGGTACAGGAGCTAATTTTATTTATCCCCTTATTGGAAATCATGAATATGGATGGCGCTTTGTAGGTACTGATATTGATATGGAAGCCATTCAGTCCGCACAACGCATTATCAAATCGAATGGTGACATGGAAGATGTGCTGGAAACTCGTTTCCAGGATTTTCCTACTACTATTTTTAGAGGTGTGGTGCGAGCAGGCGAGTTGTTTGACCTTGTGGTGTGCAATCCCCCTTTTCATGCATCGGAAGAAGAAGCGCTAGCGAGCACGCGAAGAAAGTGGAACAACCTTGGAACAAAACAGCCGGCAAAACCCATATTGAATTTTGGCGGTCAACAGACGGAGCTTTGGTGTGAAGGAGGAGAAGCGGCCTTTGTGCGACGCATGATTGATCAGAGTGTAGAAATACCAGCGCGCTGTCTATGGTTTTCGACTTTGGTTTCTAAAAAAGAAAACTTGCCGGCTATTTATTGGGCCTTGAAGCAAATAAAAGTAAAGGATGTTAAAAAGATTGAAATGTCGCAAGGACAGAAGTCCAGCCGATTTGTAGCCTGGACGTTTTTTTCTGAACAAGAGCAGAAAGAATGGGCGTTGAAAAGATGGAATAAATAAAGAAATGTTCATTTGAATAATATTTGATAGCCTTCAATGTTCACACAATCCTTTTCTTTTGCTCACCCAAAAGAAAAGAAACAAAAGAAAAGGGAGCCACCAAAAGCAATGAGTGAAGTGATTGTGGTTCTTTATAAGACACGTTTTTAATTCTTTTGAATCACTTCACTCATTCGCTCTTTTCCTGGACGCCAGCCGCACCATACTTCGGGTTATTGCGTGAGGGATAGGAGCGAAAGCCCGCAGTGCGGCTTAATACAATTAAAATCAACAAACAATTTTCCGAGCGAGGACTTGTAGCGGATAGCCCGACCCGCAGGGAGACGCCCCAATTAAGATTGAACAGGAAACTCTTAACAAAGAACAAACCAATTATATCTACGCTTGCGCTTCATTCTTTATTTATTTAGTTGTACGAGCAATATAAATTATGAAAAAGCCCCTTCTTGTTTTTATAGCATCAATAGCTTGTGCACTTGCTATTGCATTCGCCTACACCCCAGAAAAATTAATGGATTCTGCTCAATTGGCAGAACGCTTAAAAACACCTTCGGTTAAGAAACCTGTCATTCTGAACGTTGGCCCTTCTGCACCGCTTCCGGGATCACAATTAATCGGTAACGCAGAGGACCCGGCCAATAGAGAGAAATTGAAGTCGACATTGAAAAACATTCCAAAGAATAGTGAAGTCGTATTGTATTGTGGCTGTTGCAAACTGGAAGATTGCTGGAACATACACGAAGCGGATAAAGTATTATCTGGCTTAGGTTATACGCACTATAAAATATTAAATCTGCCTACTGACTTTAACAAAGATTGGGTAGACAAAAAATATCCGCTTCAATAAATTTTTATTCACCAAAAACCACCAATCAATTTTAAAAATCACAGGGATTGTCATTGTCGGCATCATTGCATTGGCATTGCTTACGGCAGCATTTACGAAAAGTGAATTCGCTGTAAAGAGAGAAGTAACGATCAACAAACCCAAGCAAGAAGTATTTGACTATGTTAAGTATTTAAAGAGCCAGAACGAATTCAGTGTGTGGAACAGAAAAGATGCGGCCGGATAAAATAAGCTTGTTGATCGCCATCGTCTTCCTCTGGCTGAGGTGCTGTGTTGACCCATGCTGTACCTCCTGGTAAAACAGGAGCAGCAGGCATAGTGATGGAACGAAATAATTCATTCAAGGCTTGTGGCGCTGTATAACCGGTGAAGGTATCGATATCCGGTTTGGTGGCCCCAAGGGTAGCCCGTCTTAAAAGATGAGCCGAGGCTTTTTTACCAAGTATACCGCTGTAGGGCTCTAAGGGCATAGTTTACACAGTATGATGTCTATTTAAAAGATACAATAAAGCTTTCAAAATCTTACAGGGAATTTTTTTAAATAAGACCTATTGTGCCTGTGGCTGAAAAAAGAGGATTTGAAAAAACTGTTGCGACATGTATCATAACTTTAATCAGTTAGATGCGTAATGGATTTGCTTCATGGATAAACATTTTTTTAATAAGTGTAAGGGCGTTCCCTGCGGGCCGCGCTTTCGCCACTCGCTTTCCCGTTGAAAAAAGCGGGAAGAGCTCAGACAATGGCTCAATCCCTAACGCGGATCTTTGGATTTTGACAAGAACTAATAAACAAAAATGAGCGAATAATTTTTATGTTTCCTCGCTCATTCTATTCTATTTGGGAAAGGTAACTTCAATCAAAATATCTTCTTTTTTCTTTTTGTACACTTCCAATACAAACGTGTTTAGTGATGTAGGCAAAATCCTGTCGGTACTGAACTGATAGACTTCCATGCCTTGCACATCTCTCAAATCAAGGAGAGAATATTTGGCTACTTTACCATCTGTATCATTTACTTCGTATGCCGTTAGAAACCCTCCTGCCCCGTTCACATGGACAGCAGGGAACTCGTCAACCGTGAGGTCCTTATTCTTTTCATTATCCAGGAAGATCAAATAGTGCTTGTGATCTCCTTCCATGTATTCATAAGACAAACCTCCTCTTAAAACAAAACGTGTAGTATAAGAAAAATAACCTGAGTGCGAAGAGCTGGTAGTCAAGGTTTGGCGTTTAGGTAACTTTTTCATCCAGGCCAGTTGACCATTGCTGCTTATTTTGGTGATGAGCATGTCGTCATAATGGTAGATGGTTGTTGTACGCGTACGTTTGGTTTGAAAATCGTAGTAAGACCGCGTTTCAATGTGAAAGCGCTCACCTACCAACACAATACTACCGTCTGGCTGGGCAATTAATTTTTTAAGATCGAGGTTATTCAATCCCTGGTCGTCACCTTTTTCCTCTCTCTTTTCATTTTTTCTTTGTGCTCTTTCACTGATGTATTGATTGATAATTTCCAATGGTATTTCGTAGGTCTTTACATCGTAAGATTTACCTTCTTTTCCTATCTTAAATAAAAAGATGCCGTCTACAGAATCATAATCTCCCTTATTAGTATAGTACCCCGCGCAGAACATATAGTTTTCAGGACTTTCAAATAGCCAAATGCCATTGATGAATTTTTCACCGACTTGTATCTGCGTAATGCCAACTTCTGTAGAGGTGGAAGATATTTTTAAAAGTTCTATGTGATAATTGGCCGTTTCTTGTCCTCTTTTTTTCTCGTCAGTTGTGTTGTCATTGTACACGGTAGTAAGAATATAAGCATCACCCAGACCATCTACACTGTAATCGATGTTGTTCATCTTTTTTTCTGTATAAGGCATGACCACTTCCTTCGTCCAGATAGGGAATAGGTTTTGATCGAATACTGCGAGACCGATCACGTCGTAGTTCTTGCTGTCACTGCGGATGGTAGGCTTTAGACGGTATTGAATAAGGACTTTCGAATCGTCATTGGAATAGTGAAAGGTATAACCGCCAATGATTTTTTGATCAACGGCTACGATGCGTTTTCCTTCGCCTAAAAATGCTCCGCCTTTGAAATCTACTTCTCTGTAAAAGAGTTGTTCAGTTTTATTGGGTTTGTCCCATAAGGTATAAAAAACAAAATAACGTCCGTTGTGTTCCATGACATTTTCCAATTGAAAACCGTCCGGCATGTCCTCATAAGTGCGACTGTCTATGAATGTTAATTTTTCAGAATCCATTTTTTGTAAGGTAATTTTACGGCCGCTTATTTTTACGGTGAGTATTTCATTTCCTTCTTCAAAATAGCACTTAAACCCTGCATCCACGACAGTGTAGGGTTTACCCAATTTTACCTGAGCTTGCGCAAACAGCAAATTGGAAACTAGTAATAAGGCAAATGAGATAAAAATGTGTTTCATGATCGGATATTGAAATTAATAATATGTGCCGTAAAAAAGGTCTGTATGCTTTGAGCGTAAGTATAATAAAAAAATCGAGAATATCTATCTAGTTATCTTGATAGGCCATCAAACGGATAGCTTTATCTTTCATAAGATCATTTTTCTTTTCTTTGGCGCTGCCCAAAAGAAAAGAAACAAAAGAAAAGGAAGGCACGAAAACCAATTTTAGATGACCTTTTTAATTTGGGCTATTGTCGAAGTTAATTTCAAATACGTCTTCTAAAATTTACTCTTTTTGTGGACGTCGCCGCACAAGCCGTATGGATTCAAAGGCGAGAATTTAGATTGTGATTATACTATTCAGAGTCTACGTAAAACGGGAAATTTGCTGTAGCCACATGATTTTTGCCATCGTATATGTAAACATACACACGATAAGCACCAACGAGGGCAGGAGCGATGAGGGTTGCGGAGCCTGGGCCTTCTGATGTTATGCGGCCTTTGATTTCTTTGGGTTTAGCTTCTGCATCACCACCGGCGAGTTTATTGGTGCTTTCATATAGCAACACCCATTCATACATTAATGGATCTCCGTCCGGATCCGTGGCTGGTGCCACAATACGGTGCAGTGACTGAGGTTCCAGTACGATACTTTTTTTAGCAGGAAAACGATCAATGGTAATGCCTGCAATTTGAGGAGCTTTATTCGCCGGCCATTTTCCTGACCATTCATAGCTCAATACACCTACTGTTTCCGTTTCTTCTCCGGTCGACAGAAACAAACCGCACCAGGTAGGCGTGTATTCAATTTTGCTTCCCCATAGAAAAACGTAAGAGCCTAGACAATGCGAGCTGTCTTCTTTTATTTTTTGATAACGCGATTGGTATATTTTTGCTTTTTCGCTGCTGGTCTCTTCTATGGCTACACCCCAATTGGTCTTCGCTATTTCCCAGTGGCCTGTCATGCCCCATTCTGTGACCATGTAAGGGCCGGTCCATCCGTAGGTTCTAATCTTTGTAGGGATGTTAGGCAAATCGCCGTAAGCATTTACAGCATAAATATCGATAGCAGGACATTTGGCTTTGATGAGTTTGATCTTTGCCTCATCAATTCCTGCTGTGGTGGTGACGGTAGGATGGTAAGGATCTTCGCGATGAATCATTTCAGCGATGTCGTTGATGGCGTCCCACACTTTGGTATTGGTATAGAAGAGATCGACTTCATTACCAATGTCCCAGGCCAGCAAGGCCGGATGATCTTTGAATTGTTTGACCGTTTCGGTAAAGCGCTCCAGTTGTACGGCTACTTTTTCTTCGTTGTTATAATCGAAACCATGACGTTCGTGTTGTACCCATAAACCAAACATCACCGTCAAGCCTAGTTTTTGAGCTTCATTTAATAATTCCTCGGTGCCTTCCAAACCCCAGGTACGCGCAGAATTTCCTCCACAAGCGGCGAGTCTATCGAGGTGTGTATGTCCTCCTGCTCCTTTGATGTAGTATGGTTTTCCGTCGCGGTACAATTTATATTGCCCGTTGATTTCTTTTACTTCTACTTTGATGGGCTTGCGTTCCGCTAGTTGTGAGAAAGAAGCAACAGAATTAAGAAATATAAACAGGACAAGAAGAATTATTTTTTTCATAAGGCTGATCCGCTATAGAATCAATATAACGTAAAAATAGAGTACCAGTTGTAGAAACTAAAAATATTAAACAAGGCAGAAAAATTATTGGGTGTCAGGTCTTTCCACCTGACACTGTTTGCCCTTAGTTATGAAGTTACGTTTTCATACCATCCGTGTCAGGTCTTTCGACTTGACACCCATAAATAATATCAGTTAAAGCTTAACCAAGCCATCACCAAGATAACCGACTGGTGCAGGAACTGATCAAATCCGAATAACATCCAAAAACGTTTATCCGCCTGATTGGCAACAACAGGAAAGTATACATTCATTTTGCCTTTCCACACATCAATCGCAAAATGACAGATCCACTGTAAGGCGGCCAATTTCAGCGCTAAGGCGATGGGGATGAAAAAGAATAGTGCAATCAGCATAAGTAAAGCATGTACACCAGCATGAATAAAAATGGGAAAGAAAGGTGAACCTTTACTTTTAGCCCGCAACATCCAATCGGTGGAAAGCGGACTGAAATCAGCGAGGAGATGACAAACCAATAACAATAGAATCAATGTAATCATATCGGTATCAGAAATATTGGCTCAAGAGAATACGTTTACGTGCATCGGCATCTAATTTTTCAATCGCATAGCGCAACATGGTACGAGGCATTTCTTCGTGGTGCTCAGCCAGAAAATAAATCAATGTGTCAAGGTTTCGTTTTCCGGCTTCACGAAGCATCCATCCGGTAGCTTTGTGAATGAGATCGTGTTTATGCTCTAATAATAGTTTGCATATAGCAACGGTGTCTTCGTATTGACCTTTTCGAATGAAATAAAAGGTAGCGACAATGGCGATGCGCTGTTCCCATAAGCTTCCTTTTTTCGCCCAACGATAAAGGATGTCACGCTTCTTATCTTCCAGCCATCCGCCTACAATCAGCGGTGCTGAAGTATCTACAAGATCCCAGTTGTTGATGTAGGCCGTGTGAGAAATGTATAAATTATAAAGTGCCTTTTTAATATCTGGTAATTTTTTATTACCAGATCGATACCCCATCATGAGCAGCGCACACAGGCGAACTTCATGTACGGGATTTTGAAGCAGTTCACTTAAGTCTTCAATAGAACATGCTGCAAAATATTTTTTTGCCACCAGGCGATTTTGAGGAACAGTGATGCCCCAAAATTTGTCACCTTCTCCGTATTGTCCTTTGCCTGTTTTGAAGAAGCGTGGAAAGAAGGCGGCCTTTTCAGGAGAACGGTGTTTCTTTAGTTGATTAAGAACGGAGGTTGTTGCAGCAGGCATGATGCAAAGTGGTCAGTGATCAGTTTAATTAATAAAATCTAGATATTATTATATTTTGTAAGAAAGGCTTGTGCTTCAAAAGGTAAACTACTGATCACTGACCGCTGATTACTATAATAAAACTAACTAATCTTACTCCAGGTAAATCCTTCCACATGCTTTTTAATCAGCACATCCTTCATCGGTCTATTCTTAGGCAAAGATAAATCAGGATCTTCAGTAAGCACGTCCTGTGCCGTTTGTCTGGCATGTGTGAGAATCACAGAATCTTGGGCGAGGTTGGCCAGTTTAAGATCGGGCAAACCACTTTGCATGGTTCCCGCCATATCGCCGGGACCTCTTAAGCTTAAATCAACATCGGCAATTTCAAAACCGTTGTTGGTACTACACATGGTGTCAATGCGTTTGCGTGCGTCGGCACTGAGTTTGAAATCGGTCATGAGAATGCAATACGATTGATCAGCACCTCGTCCTACGCGGCCGCGCAATTGATGGAGCTGCGACAAGCCAAAACGCTCCGCGTTAAAGATCACCATGACACTGGCGTTCGGTACATTTACACCGACTTCGATCACTGTGGTGGCTACCATGATCTGCGTTTCATTGGCAATGAACCGCTGCATTTCATAATTCTTATTTTCATTTTTCAGGCGACCGTGTACCATGCTGACACTGTATTCCTGAAAAGCATTTTCTATGCTGTCGAATCCATCGCTGAGGTTTTTCAAATCTATTTTTTCAGATTCCTCAATCAGCGGAAATACAACATATACTTGCCGGCCTTCCTGGACTTGCTTGCGCATGAAACCGTACACTTTCAGAATGTCTTTGTCGTATTGATGCAGGGTTTGTATCGGTTTTCTTCCCACAGGTAATTCGTCGATGACGGATACGTCTAAGTCGCCGTATAGAGTCATCGCTAACGTACGTGGAATAGGTGTTGCTGTCATCACCAATATGTGCGGAGCAAAGCGGGTGTTCTTCATCCAAAGCTTCGCGCGTTGTGCGACACCGAAACGATGCTGTTCATCAATGACACACAATCCCAGATTTTTAAATACTACCGGATCTTCCAGTAAGGCATGTGTACCGATCATGATATCGATGCGTCCTTCCGCTAAATCTTCCAATATTGGTTTACGTGCTGCTTTCTTCGTAGATCCTGTTAATAGCACGGCTCTTATACCGGCTAATTCAGCCCATGCGGAAATGGTCGCATAATGCTGCTGCGCCAGAATTTCTGTAGGCGCCATGATACAGGACTGTGCTTCATGATCGGTGCCAATAAGCATGCACAGAAAAGCAACGATGGTTTTTCCGCTGCCTACATCGCCTTGGAGCAAGCGGTTCATTTGTTTACCCGAACAAAGATCCTGGTATATTTCTTTAATGACTTTTTTCTGTGCGTTGGTAAGATCAAATGGCAAATGGCTTTTATAAAATTCTGTTAAGCGATCAGAGCCTTTGAAGATTTGTCCGCGTGCGGCTTCTTTGCGGTTGCCCATTTGCTTGAGCAATTTCAATTGAATGAAAAATAATTCTTCAAACTTCAATCTGGCGATTGCTTTGTCCAGCTCGTGCAGGCGTGGAGGAAAGTGTATGAATTGTATCGCATCTTTGCGACGAAGCAGCTTGTATTTTTCCAGCACATCTTCAGAAAGTGTTTCTCTAATGTGCGGCGCCGCTTGTGGCAGCAGCAATTGAATCGCTTTAGAGATGGCTTTGCTGTCAATGCTTTTTGTTTTTATTTTTTCAGTCAGGGGATACACAGGAACCAATCCGCGTTGTGCAGAAGCTTCACTGAGAATATCCATTTCCGGATGAGCAATATTGAATTGATGTCCGTAGGCGGCAGGCTTCCCGAAAGCGATGTACTCTGCACCTGGTACTAGTTTTTTCACTACCCAATTGACGCCTTGAAACCAAACGAGTTCCAATCGTCCTGAACCATCTTCAATCGTGGCAGTCAGTCTTTTTTTAAATCCTGTACCGATGACTTTAAATGTAGATAAGCGACCGGATACCTGGATATATGGCATGTCTTCCCTAATCTCTGAGATCTTGTAAATGCGGCTGCGGTCTTCGTGACGGAAAGGATAATGCTCTAACAAATCCGCATACGTGAAAATACCTAATTCCGTATTGAGCAACGCGGCTTTTTGCGGGCCGACGCCTTTGAGGTATTCGATACGGGTATCTAAAAATTCAGGCATGCTTTAGTGGTCAGTGGTCAGTTGACAGTGGTCTGTAAATATAAAAAAAATAGTCGTCAGTAACTAGCTGGCTTTACTGCTGTAAGTCAATTTGTGAAAGGGTCAGGTCTGATTTTTCGTAAGCGTTAGTTCCTCTTAAAGCTCGTTTTAACTTCCAATATTTCATGGCCTCTTTACTGCTTTTATCCGGATTATCTTTTAAAAAATCCCTCATATACTGGTTATACTCAAATTGAGATCCGATTTCAGTTTGAATCGTTTTGTCTTTTTTCAAAGCGTGTAATCTATACCATTCAATTATAGCATCGTACAGTGTTTTGCCTGTATTTTGGTTCATCCAATTCATGAATGCAACGAAAAAACGAAACGAAGTCCCAATATGTAAAGTAAAAAACGCTCTGACGGATTCGGTGTTTTTGTAATTATCTGTTATGATCGTATTCTGAGTCAGTGTGGATTTTTTCCAGTCAAAAACAGACGTGGGTTTGTGTTGCTTATTTGCATCCAGAACGACAATTTCAACACAGTCTAAAAAAATATGAATACGACTTGCAAGATCAATTTTACTGCCTGTTTGTAAAATGCCTTTTATTTTGCAAAAGGAAACGAGTTCTTCTTTTAACCAATAAAAGCTTGTAAAATCTTCTATAGAAATTTTTCCGTCAAGTGCTGGTCTGCTGCGATTCATGGCCGTTTGTGTAGCAGAATTAAAATGAAGAGACTGCTTATTTTTTCATTGGGTATCCGGATGAAAATATTTCGGAATAAGACTTTTTATTTTCTCCAATGTTTTCGGCATCGTCATTTCACTCATTCCGCCTGATGCATTTGCGTGACCGCCTCCATTGAAATTTTCTGCTGCTAATAGATTGACAGGATTTTCTTTTCCTTTAGATCGGAAAGAAATTTTGATGATGCCGTCTCGTTCTGAAAAAAGCATTGCGGCTTTCATGCCTTTGATCGATAAAGCAAGATTGGCTAAGCTATCGGTGTCTCCCTTTTGGTATTTGTATTTGTTGAGTTCTTCGTTTGTCAATGAAATAATGGCTACATGGTAATTTTCCAGAATTTCCAGTTTTTCACTCATAGCAAATCCTTGTAACCGCAACCGTCCTGCTGTATTGTTATCGTTCAGGTTTTCATGTATCAAATGGTGCTGAACGCCTGCGGCAAGCAATTTGCCCAGTAGCTCATGTGTACGCGGTTGTACAGAAGAAAAACGAAAACTTCCTGTATCGGTTAAAATGCCTAAGTATAAAGGCGTACCTATTTTTTCATCCAGCAAATTGCTGTGGCCAGATTGTTCTATGAGTTCTGCAATCAATTGAGCTGTAGAACAGACATCCGTTTCAGAAACCGTGATGAAAGCAAAGTCCTGCGGATTCAAGTGATGATCAATCATGATCTTCTTACAAGTTGCCGCTTCGAGCAGAGATTGCATGTCGCCGATGCGATCGGCGCCGTTGTAGTCCAGACAAAAAATCAAATCTGCTTTTTCAAATTGTTCCTTTACTGCTTCCGGTTCTGCAGACATCAACAGGATGGAGGAAGGTTTGAGCCATTGCAGAAAATCAGGTGCCGCATCGGGATGACAAACGACAGCTTTCTTTCCGAGCTTTTCTATAAAGTAGAGTAGTCCTAAGGAACTTCCCACAGAATCACCGTCCGGAGATTTATGAGAAGTGATGACAATATGAGAAGCGGAAAGAATTTCGGATTCGATTTGTTTGTAAGAATTCATGTAAGGCAGACCAGCCATTTAGAGGCTAGCGGTGCAAGTTACAAAAACTATTAAGGAAGCAGGTAGGTTTGCTTTCAATATTCTTGTTGAAGCCTGAATAATTTATGATTTATAAACGATGATTCTACAATCGAGAAGCCTGGTTTTTATTTTATTGACACTGTAAAACAATATCTTAAACGTAAGTTCTGAATCACTTTTTGTTTGCTTAGGTATTCTAAAGCGATACGCTACATTTTTACTATCGCTGGTGGTACTACAACTTTGCCAAATCGCATTTCCTCTTTGGCATTTGAGACTTCATAAATAAGATGCAGGTCTTTATCTCCCTCTCCTTCGTATGAAAACAAAACTTCGAAAACGTGATCATCATTGCTCACGGGTAATTTTAGCATGATTCGATTTCTGTCCTGGCGGCCCATACTTTATCGATGGATACTGCAAATTCTCTTTCGATGTTAATTTTTTTTGAGTTATGGTTAACGAGTACTTGATCCAGCTGACTAAAACGGGTTTCAAAATGTTTTTTAAGTTGATCCAACTATTTGTCTACTGCTTTCATTTTTTTAGGATTGTATTGATAATAAATTTCCCGTCCCACTTTTTCCTGTTTCGGCAAATCACATGCTGCCAATATTTTGACATGCTTTGAAACCCCCTGACGAGTAGAATCAAAATGGTCGGCTAAAGCATTTGGTATCATGGTCTGTGGGGCAACAAGCACCAATATGCCTCTGCGTGTAGGATCGGAGATGGCATGGAAAATATCTTGTGTCATCATGTAATTAATAGCACAACTATATGGTTGAAAATATATGTGCAACTCATCAGTTGCGCAAGTGTTAGGCCAAACTTTTTTAAAGACACGTTATTTCTTCGAAAAAGGAAGTTTGGTTGTCAGGTGCTTAGAAAAAAATAAGGAGCGGTGATAAAGTATAATAAGCTATCTGTAAATGATTTTTGAGAACTATTTATTTTTAATCAACTGTTTGGCCAGATTAAAATCTGTAGGGTGTCCAGAAGTAGTTTCTAAAAAATAGTCCAACTGCCATTGCTGAGTTTTCTGCGCTTGTTTAGGACTTCGTTCCAAGGGGGATAAACACGAATGCCACGTTTACCTTCTTTACCGTCATGAGACAGTATCCCTTTTTCTAGCAAGATGGATTTTGTAAAAATGAATTGTCCGGAGCGAACATTCGATCTGGTACTGATAATGATGAAGTCTATAGGGTCTGAACTATTATAGGGCTCAATAGGCCCAGCCTTTTTTCTTTTCCAAATGCTAACAAACAGGCCAGTTTTTGTAGGCGTTATTTTAGCTACTCTATAGACGACAAAACGTTTATTCAGCAGGAAGGTGCAAGCAGCGTATTCTATGCTATCTGATGCTATAGTTAAATCAGCAAGAATAAAATGACAAGGATCGTACACGAACTCCTTTGCCACGCGGAGTTCGCTGGGTAATTTTTTTAATTGATCGCTCTTCCGTTGTTCCACTCAACAAATGTACAAAACGAGACAGCAATTAAATTATTGAGCTGTCTCCTTTCGTTTATTCATGAAACAGATTTTATTCAGCTTGTTGTCCTTCAAAAAAAGCAAGCATTGTCTTCAATGCATTTTCATGGTGCCCAGGGCGATTATTGACTCTGCTGTTTGCTCTAGCAGATGACCTGCACTGACTACAATACGCTGTTAGCAGCTTTAATTTTTTGTTATTTACCGTCAAACTTGATCAAATGCAAATACTTTTTTTATCAATTCGTTTCGCGTTATAGTTTCCGTATCGGAATTTTTTTTGCCTTTTTTAATAGAAACGAAGCCAAACCAAACTAAGAACCTGTTAAAAGTTCGAATGGTATAACATTCACTAAAATCTCTCTCAGGTCCTGCATGGTCGCTTTTGAAGAATTCAATAAAGCTAGGGAATGCTTTTAAATAGTTATCCGAATAAAATTCTGGTGTGTGAGTTTGATCTCCAAATTTGTCAATCATATACACTGAAAAGGCCCATCCGAGTTGGCCGATGGACTGATTTGGATAACCGTCATTAAAACTCCAAAGGAACTTGTCTGTAAATGCTTTTAAAAATAGCTTAAAAACTTCCAAGCGATTATTTGCGTCTAAAAGCTTTGTTGCGGTTTTGGTCAACGTAAGTTTGCCATTGCTTTTTCTTACAAGTCCAGCTAATTCAAGTGTAAATCTGGCACTCATAATCGAAATGCAATCTTGCTCTTTCCAAAGTTTTACTATCCCGCTTTCTATGCATTCGTCAAGAAGTATTCTCTTGTCGTAAATTTCTACCATTACTTTTTTAGGAAGAGCTCCGAGCGGCGTTGTTTTAATATATTTATCTCTATTTATAATTTTTAGATATTCTTCTGCAATTCTAAAAATAGGAATTTGATCAAGGGTGTTGTCATTAATGTCATTATTAAAATGAATTGGAGATCTGTCACTAAAAGTCTCATAAAGCAGGTAATGTACTTGGTTTGGGGTTAATCCTAAAAAGCCTTCAACTGGAGAGTTGTTTCTAAGAAGAATATTTGCTGATATATCTTTATTGTAGTCCATTATTTTTTTCTTCGCTTATTTATTGTTGCTAATGTTTGCTGCTTGGCGAAGGTGGCGATTTCCACCACAAATGCTAATGCGGAGAACCAAAATTTGATTTATCAAAAATGTGTCTGCGGAGTAATAAACCGCCACTTTTGCCAAACCGCTTTTATGTGCTGCCTTTTCCACTTTTTTAAAACTTATTTATTATAAACTTATTTATTTTAGTATCAAAGGGTATCAAGAAATTGAGTAGCAGTATTTAAATGTATTTCCTGTTTCTCAATGGGCATTTTATCAAAAGTCCTTACCAACATTCCTAATCTTGGATTTTGCAAAAAGAAATCGCGGTGGGTATGCATAAACCTCCAGAATAGGCTATCCCAAACTGGTTGCCATTCTCCCTTTTTATAATCGCTCATTTTCATTAAATAATTACTACCACTGATGTAGGGTTTGGTAGCCATCAGACCTCCGTCGGCAAACTGGCTCATGCCGTAAACATTGGGCACCATCACCCAATCGTAGGCATCAATAAACAGTTCCATAAACCAGCGATACACTTCATCGGGATCAAATTCGCACAACAGCATGAAGTTACCTAAAACCATTAGTCGTTCAATATGATGGCAATAACCTGTTTCTAAAACCTTTTTAATGGTACTGTCAATAGGCTCTATTCCTGTAGTACCATTCCAAAACGAAGCAGGAATTTTTCGTTTAAAGTTCCAGTAGTTTTTTGTTCGTTCTTCTCTTCCTTTTAGTTCATATACTGCTCTAATAAATTCCCGCCACCCAATAATCTGCCTGATGAAACCTTCTAAAGAATTTAATGGTATTTCGTGATTGCTTGCATACTGTAATGTTTCGTCAATAATATATTGAGGCGTTATCAAACCGGTATTCAGCATGGGTGTTAAAACACTATGATTCAAAATGCTTTCATCGGTAACCATAGCATCTTCATAAGCACCAAATTCCGAAAATCGTGTTTTGAAAAAATCATGCAACCATTTTTTACTTTCAGTAAATGTGGTTGGATAAATAAAATCTGTATTTAGTTTGCCATAGTTATCTGGAAAATATTTGTCAATGTAGGTAACAGCTTCTGCATAAAAATCATTGGGTTTTAAAAATTCAATTTTTGGAGGGATTTTTCCTTTGGGATATTTCAGACGATTCTCATCATCATACGTCCATTTCCCACCAATTGGTTTTTGGTTATTCTCTAATAATATGTTTCTGCTTTGGCGTTGATGCTTATAAAAATCAGTTTGAAACATTCGCTTTTTGTCTGAAAAGTAAGTTTCAAGGTCTTCAGAAGAATTTAAAAATAGCGGCGAACGGTTTTTATACGCTTCTACACTATGAGTCTTGCAAGCCTTTGCTATCCTTTGTTCCAGCCAGTAGTCGGTGGTGTCTATATATTCAAGAGCAGTAATGCCTATTGCCTTCAAATGCGGAATCAATTTTCGCACATCACTCAACTCATTGAATGAATCAATGTAAACTACTTTAATATTTTTTGATAGAAGATGGCTTTCATAAAACTTCATGCTTGCTCTGTGAAAAATAATTTTCTGTTTGTGAAAATTATACTGTTTAAAGAATAACCATTCTTCGACTAAATAAATGGTATCACATTTAGAAACAAGTATATTTTGTTCAAATAATTGATGCGGAAAAAGAATTCCTGTGTTCATATTTTTTGTTTGTTCATTCTGCATTTATCACTGCAATATTTTACGTCGTCTCAATTTTTTTCGCTAGGTAAAAGGGCGTTGATAAACGATGCAAATCCTGGTGGGTAAATCTCTTTTTAAATCTGAGGCATTTAATTATGTTTTGTTTTTTAACCTGAATTTTGATTCCGTATTTACATATTTTTTGGAATCCTGTTGCCTTCTCCTTTCACTTTTTTGTTTTTCTAAAACTCCAAGCTATATCGCTTGCTGCTTTTCGAGTGGCTTCAATATCTACTATTGGGTTAGGATAATCTTTGCCGATAATGATTTTGTAAAGTTCTTGCTCCATAGTTGTCATTTTCCAAGGTTCGTGAATAAAAGCTAAAGGAA
>JACMQM010000385.1 GCA_014376985.1 Cytophagaceae bacterium
ATACCCTTGTTCGGAAAAATAAGTAGCCAGAGAGGGCATTCGGTTACTGGCATAAACAGATTCTGTAAATGGTCTTTCCAATAAAGAAGGTATACCGGAAAGAATAGCAGGTACTGCATCTATCGATTGTTTACCATTGGCTAATGCATTAGAGAACACATAGGATTCATGAAGCAGAGAATCCAGAAACGGAGTATAACCACCCTTCTTATTGTAGTATCCGATATACTCCTGTCCAAAGCTTTCCAAAATCAATACAACAACATTCCTGCCTTTGAATGAATGTTCGTAGGGCTTGACTTCATAATCAAGATTAAAATATTTATTAGCTTCTTCTTCAGAAAAATAATATACCGGTGCCTGCTTTTGTTGAAACGCTGTCACTAAAAATGAAAAAGGAGTATTCAATACCAGCGAAGTATTTCCTGGCATCGTATGCAAACCGGCATCCACAAGATTGATTGGCATCAATTGTAAACCACCTCTGCCTGCCAGCACAATAAAGCCTGCACTGAATAAAAAAGTGATAGAACGATACGTCCAGCCTTCGGGGCTATTTTGATAAGAACGGTCAGCTCTTCTGTAAGCCCATATGGCATAAGCCATCAGCAATATAAACACCAAAGGAACATACCAGAAATCTATTGCAAAGGTATACAGCAAACGCCAGCCATCTGCTGCTGGGCCAGTAAAATAACGGACCACATCAAATGTAGAACGGCGGAAAATGAACCGAAAATAAACAGCATCCGAGAGGTTCATGACCAAGACCACAGCCAAAGGGAGAAAATAAAAGAAGGTCAATAAGGTCCGGTATATTTTGTAGCGATGCAATAACCCGGCAAACAAAGACAAAAGAATAAAAGCAGAAAACAGATAAGCCACGATACTCGCATCAAAGCGAAGACCCAATATAAAATCAAGCGGTGATACGTCTTGAAAGTAGCTCAGATTTAAAAGTAAAAACACTAAACGTGTAACCGACAATAACAGGAATACCAGTCCCAACCTTTTCAGTAAGAGTATAATAGTAGGTGGAAAGAGTTGGTGTAGAATAGAAGGCTTCATCCTTACAAAGATGGCAAAAAACTATTAACTTCGTCACATGGACCTTTCCCTAATCCAGGATATTGTTATTTTATTTGGTTTATCGGTAGTAGTGACCCTGCTTTTCCAGAAGATCAAGTTACCCACCTTGTTGGGCTACCTGATGACGGGTATCATTGCCGGACCTTACGGATTAAGTCTCATCAATGGTACAGCCGAAGTGGATCACATGGCGGAGATTGGTGTTGTATTTCTACTTTTTCTAATTGGTATAGAGTTTTCTCTCAAGCAATTAATCTCCATTAAAAAAGCAGTATTCGTAGGAGGCACCATACAAGCCCTTTCTACGATTTTCATTACAGCTCTTTGCTATTATTTAATGTCCGGTGACTGGAATAAATCGATCTTCATCGGCTTTCTCTTTTCACTCAGCAGTACCGCTATTGTTTTAAAAATATTGGCGGATAAAGGAGAAATGCATTCACCGCATGCACGACTCATATTGGCTATCCTGATTTTTCAGGATCTCTTGGTCGTACCTATGGTATTAGTGACACCACTGCTTGCCGGCGCAGAAAACGTTGTACCCCTCGTATTAAAAACTCCGTTGCTTGCCGGTGCAGAAGACCTCTTCATTCGTTTACTGATAGAATTAGTCGTGAAACTGGTTTTCGTATTGCTGCTAGTATTTGCAGGTGCACGCTATATTGTACCTAAACTATTGTTCGAAGTAGCCAAAACTCGCAGTCAGGATTTGTTTATCCTGACCACTATACTCATTTGTTTTTCAGTTGCCTTACTCTGTCATTCCATAGGTTTATCTCTGGCCCTAGGCGCTTTCCTCGCGGGACTTATCATTTCAGAATCCGAATACAGCCACCAGGCAACTGGCAACATACTGCCCTTCCGTGAAATCTTTACCAGCTTCTTCTTTGTATCGATAGGAATGTTGCTGGATCTTTCTTTCCTAACGGAACATCTTCTGTGGATACTTGTGCTTACGTTATTGGCTATCTCAGTCAAAACCTTTACGGCAAGTCTGGCGAGTGTTTCACTCAACTATCCTCCGCGCACCAGTTTTAAAACAGGATTAGCCTTGTTTCAAGTAGGAGAATTTGCCTTCATTCTTTCAAAAAGTGGCATAGAATATGGACTGTTGGACGAAACAACCAATCAATATTTTTTATCGGTTTCTATTCTAACCATGGCCCTCACGCCGGTGTTGATGAATTACTCCGAAAAAATATCCAAGTATACATATAAACTTTTCATTCCCCGACGCATCAAGCACAGGTTACACATGATGAATGTATTGAATGCCAAAAAAACTTTGAGTAGCCAGGTGGCAGATAAACTCAAAAATCATTTGATCATTATCGGTTATGGCATCAACGGACAAAACCTAAGTAAGGCTTGTAAGTTTGCAGGTATTCCTTATATCATCATTGAGTTAAATGCGGAAACCGTAAAAGAAGAATTAAAGAAAGGTGAACCCATTGTATATGGAGATGCCATGCAAGCCAATATTCTGGAGCATGTACGAATCGGCGCCGCTCGCTCTGTAGTCATCGCTATCTCTGATTTAAAAGCAGCGGAGAATGTTTTATCCAGCATACGAAGAATCAACAAATCCATCTATATCATTGTTCGCACGCGGTCTGTAAAAGAAGTTTCCACCTTCATGAAACTAGGCGCCAGTGAAGTGATTCCGGAAGAGTTTGAAACATCTGTAGAAATTTTCACACGCATTCTCAATAAGTTTTTGATTCCTAAAGACCAGATTGAAGTTTTCATTCAGGAAATAAGAACAGAAATATACGACATGATGCGTCCTGTGCATTTGGATCATAGCAAAGAACAAGTGAGTGTGCCTTACTTTGATATTGTTTGTTTAAAAGTAGAACAAGACCGCCCGTCTATTGTTAATAAAACATTGACCGAAAGTGCTGTTCGTAGCAAGTACAGCGTTCAGGTATTGGCCATACAACGAGACAAACGCATCATTCATCATGTGGATGGGAATACAATAGTAAAACTTCATGACTCTTTATTCATCAGTGGAGATCCGGATGCTATTAGTCGTTTTTCTAATGACATCTGCATATGAGAAAACTGAAAACAGAGAACTGAGATTTGATAATGATTTCAGTTCTTTGTTTTCAGTTTTCAGTTCTCATACCAAATAATAACACCAATATAATAAAACACCTATTATGCTTAACTATACTATTATATCGGGCAGCATTCGCCAAAACAGGAACAGTCACCGTGTGAGTCTGCACTTAATGGAAAGAATAAACAGTGAGCCTAACAGCAAAGCGCAACTCATTGATCTGGCAGAAGCCAACCTTCCCGTGATGACAGACCTATGGGACAAACATCCTCAGCATACTGAAGCTTATACCAAGCTTGCCGATACCTTGAAGAACAGTGATGCATTTATATGGGTATCTCCCGAATACAATGGCAGTTACACTGCTGCTTTAAAAAACTTCATTGATCATTTTCCAAAACAGGCTTTCTACAGAAAACCTGTTGGTGTAGTCTCAGTATCTACAGGCGCATTGGGCGGTATACGCGGAGCCATGAACATGCAGGAACTTGCTCTTGCTGTACAAGCTTATGCTCTACCACAAATGTTATTGGTACCTCAGGTGACCGCTAAATTCGATAGTGCAGGAGCCGTCACAGATGAAACCTTTAGTAAACAATTAAACTTATTTGTTACGGAATTGACATGGTTGAGTGATGCATTGAAAAATAAAGTAGACAGTAATCAGTGACCAGTAAAAAAGAGAAACAGAAACAGTATTTTTGTCTTTAAGATGATAGTTCTTCTTTATTCTGATCAAGACAACTTTTTTTCCTTACAAAAAACACCTACCTTAAATCTATGATCTGCAACAATTGTAATCATCGGTTCAGGGGTAATTTTTGCTCACAATGCGGACAAAAAGCGGAAGTAGAGCGCTTTGACATGCGTTCCATTGGTGCAGAAGCTTACAACTTCGTGCGATCTATTGTTGTCTTATTCTTTCAAACCGGATACAGACTTACGGTATCTGCTCCTCAGCACCTTCAGACCTTTCTTTTCAAAGACAGAAATTACTTATTACCCTCTATTGAATACCTTTTATTTTCAGGAACGGTAGTATCTATTTTAACTATTAAATTTAATTTCTTTCAAACGGGTTACAATCAAATTGACCCCATGGCACAAATGCTTTTTTTAAGCACAGAAACCTTCATCTTCCTGAATCATTTTTTCGCGTATACAGAGCAATACTCTTCTCTGACCAATATACTTTCGATCCCTTGTTTTACAATCTGCAGCTATCTGATCTTCTACAAAGAAAAATACACTTTAGGTGAACATTTGATCGTTAATACTTACATCGCCGCGCAGCAGGCGCTGTTCCTGCTTATCCTGTTTCCGGTCATCCTGTTTATTCCTTCATGGAAAGGATACGTGCTGGATGGCTACATTGTAGCAAGCATAGGCTACAACTGCTGGGTATATTATGGATTATTCCCTGAAGGCAAATGGTGGAGTGCCTTTAAGGTTGCGGTATGCGTGTTTCTGGCATATATTGTGGGGCTTCTGTTTAACCTGTGTATCTATAGTTTGATTCTTCCTTACAAAAAATTGATTGATCCATTTGTCTAAATTAAAGCTATGAAACCTATTATTTCTTACGTTATCGTTATTGCACTCACACTATTCGCAGGCTGGTTTTTATTTGGTAAAAAAACATTTAACGAAGTATCTGAAATTACCAACGACGCTGCCATTACTAAGATACAAGCCATTGGTAAATTAGAGCTGGTGCAAATCAACATCAAAGATGTATTAGAGTATACCATCAAGCGCGATTACCTGCCGGATTCCCGTATGCTGATCATGGTGAATGGAGAAATGGCAGGCTGTGTGGACCTTCAAAAAATCGCGGAAGAAAATATAACAGAAACTAAAGACACCTTATTCATCAAGCTTCCGGCGCCTGAAGTTTGCTATACTAAAATCAACCACAGCAAATCAAAAGTATACAATGCCTCTACTTTTTCCTGGTTGGACGATGAAACACAAATGGTGGAAAGTCTTTATAAAAAAGCAGATGCTTATTTTTCCAGTGATTCGATCAAAACAATTATCGTTGCGGAAACGAAAAAAAACGCACCTACTATTTTGGTGCCTTTACTAGAAAATATATCCAACAAAAAAGTGATTCTTCGCTACGAGTAAAAAGGGTTCAGAAGTCTAAAACTTATTGCGGTCACAACTCTCATCATGCAGAAAAACACCTGGGAAACTGCTTTTCTGCATTTTATTTTTAGACTAGGGAAGCTTTATAGGTAAGTTTTGAGTCTTGCTGTTGACAAGCACACCAATTCCATTGATTTTACCCTCTTAATGGATATTGTAATTTACTTACAATCAAATAATTAAAATAACATCCACATGGAGAGTAGTTAGTTCTAGGTACCACCTCTTAATGTAATAAATAATTCAAATAACAATGTTTTTACATATGCAAAAAAATTGCATACAGGCCTGTTTTTCAATAACTTTGTACTCGATTTTAAACATTATTTTTACCGGCAACAGCATTAGCGCTTTGCTTTACAGATCTGCCGGTTGTACTATTTTGTAGTCATTTCTATGTTCCTTATGAGGTCAACTCTACTGTTTCGTTTTCTGTTGCTTTTGCTGGTATTGATGAACATTACCCCAAGTATCGCATCAGATGAGCCCACTTTTGATAAGCTTCCTTTCCGCTTCAGAGAAAACAAAGGTCAATGGGCCGAACATGTTCGTTACGGTGCCTGGTCTGGTTCTGCCAATGTTTATTTTTTGAAACAAGGATTGAGCATTACACACTGGAGAGGCGATAAAAAACAGAAAGAATATTTAACATGGAATGTAAACTTTGTTCATGCAAATGCCAACTCTATACTGGTAACAAGCGATCATCAGGCTTCACAAACGCAATACTTCAAGGCTGACAAAACGATTCTTATTGACAAAGAATATGCTTTGCTCCGTTACAACAACCTCTATAACAATATTGACCTACAATACTACGGCTATGAAAACACACTGAAATACGATTACATCTTGCATCCTGGTGCAGATGTAAACAACATTCAGATGAAAGCCGATGGAATAAAAAAATATGAAATAGTAAACGGAGAACTCATTGTACACCATGCCTGGGGAACAGTCAAGGAAAACAAACCTTACTCCTACCAAATTATCGATGGCAAGCAAAAAGAAGTTAAAGTACGTTTCAAGTTAATCGATAAACTGACATACGGATTTGAGATCTATGGAGCTTATGATCCTTCCATCAACCTGATCATTGACCCTATCAAATTGGTATGGGGAACTTATGTAGGTTCTGGAAATGCCAGTTCACAGGGTTATATGTACGACATCGCAACAGATAAAGAAGGGCATGTATACGGTACAGGTTATTATCAAGCTTCTTTTCCAACTACTGCCGGATCTTATCAGCAAACATACAAAGGAGGAGACATCAATGGCTCCAACGGTGATGCTTTCGTTTTTAAATTAAACAGAGACGGCAGCAAACTGCTTTTTTCAAGTTATATAGGTGGAATTCGTGATGAAGAAGGATATGGCATATGGTGGACCAAAAATGGTCGTGTCTATGTAACGGGAAATACCAACTCAACCGATTTTCCTGTTTCAACCAATGCTTACCAAAAAGTTAGAAAAGGATTGAAAGACTGTTTCATTGCATGCTTTGATTCACAGCAAGGTACTTTACTATCCTCCACTTATATCGGAGGATTGGACGATGACAAGTTCAATGATGTCAAAGTTGATGAATTCGGCAATGTATGGGTAGGAGGAGAAACTCGTTCCTTTGATTTTCCTGTTCTTAGTCCAACCATCAAGCCTACTTTCCAAGGCGGAACCTTTGATGGTATAATCAGTAAATTCAGTGCTGATCTTAGTCAATTAAAATATTCCAGCTACATCGGGGGAACTGGTGATGATAAAATAACAGCATTAGCCTACTTCCAAAACACGATTACATTCGTCGGTTATTCCGGTTCCCCTGATTTTGGTGTGACCACCAATGCTTATCAAACACAAAATAAGGGAGGCACAGATGCCATTGCCGGACGTATATCTACAGCAACCAATGCTCTGGAGTACGCGACATTCATAGGTGGAGCTTATGATGATATTGCCAATGACTTAGATTGTAATGCTTCCGGTTCTTCTTTTATTACAGGCTACACAATGTCAGCAGATTATCCTAATACAGCAGGAATACCGCTTAAAGGACTAAAAGATGTTTTTATTACGGCTCTTGCTTCAGATGGAAAAAGCCTCGTATTTTCTAGGTTAATCGGTGGAAAAAGAAACGACGAAGGAACATCGATTGTCGTTAACGGACAAAATCAATCCTTTGTAGTAGGAAGTACTGTTTCTCCTGACTTCCCGCTCAACCAAGCCAACGCAACCGATCAGGGATTACAGGTATTCCTTTTATCGCTTGATTACACAGGAAATTTCCTGGGATACTCTATGATGATCGGTGGAAGTAAAGATGATTCAGAGGTTCCACGGATTGCTCTTCCTACAAAAGAAGTTCTTTGTGAAGTGGTAGTAGGCTTTAGTTCACACTCTATGAATCTCAATACAACAGCTGGTGCTTATCAGCCCAGTAAACTGAACGGAGGAGAAAGAAACGCACAGCCGGCTCTTTTCAAATATTATTTCGGTCCGAATCTGCCATTCTGTTCTGCTCCCGATCACAATGACAATTACATTTGTGAAACCTGCCTGCCTAAATGCCCTACAAAATACTTTACCGTTTGTCCAGGCATCATCCCGGTTCCAGTTCCTGAGCGACCTGCAAACGATACAGCTTATTTCTACCCATGGGTTTACACAATACTACAACCCTATAATCATACTCCTACCGTCTTTACTCAATCACCCGTAAGCATTGTGTTTGACGGCGGTCATCAAACCGATACTATTCAAATTTCTGACGGATGCAGTATATTAAAAATTCCGGTAGACCTGACACAACCACCTGTATCATTGGAAGTCGCAGCTCCCAGTACGGTATTATGCAGCAATGATCCACAAGCAGAAATTACACTTACAGCCATTGCGCTAAACTTTGGAAAAATTCTTTGGAGCACAGGAGACACCACTGCTTCTATTACGGTAACCAGTGCAGGCACTTATTCTGTTACTGCCACATTAGGGATCTGTGGGGAAACAATGACCAGGTCTATCACCGTTACTAACGGCAACCCTCCGGGAAATCCTTTTGGGGCGAACAGTCAATTGACGTATTGCTTCCCAGGTTCTTATGTACTCACAGGAATTACAGCAACTGACAACATCCCTCTTACAGACTATAAATGGACTCCAGGCGGTGAAACAACGCGCAATATAACGATTACCCAAGGAGGAACGTATTGCCTTTCAAAAATCAATGTATGCGGCAATGTAAGCAGCTGTATTCAAGTCAACGAAATACGCAAGCCTGCTATTAATTTAGGCAAAGATACCGTTCTCTGCCAAGGTCAAACTTTGCAATTGACCGTCCCTATCGCCTATCAGCAGTTTCCTTTTGTCTGGTCAACCGCCGCTACTACTACTTCTATCACGGCATTACCGGGTAACACGTATTGGTTAAAAGTAACCAATGCCTGCGGCACCGGTGGTGATACCATTGTTGTCGGGGTTTCTCCGGATAAACCGGTTGTCAATCTTGGACCTGATTTAGTAAAATGCGGCGCACTCGATTTCCCTATCACATTAGACGCTGGCTTTGCGAATGCATCCTTCTTATGGAACACAGGACAAACCACGAAAATCATTCAAGTTACACAAGGCGGCAACTACTGGGTGCATGTAAGTAATGGTTGTGGGTTTGATAATGATACCATTAACATTTTATCCAATCCTCTCTTAAACGTATCGCTCGGCCCCGACCGCAGAGGATGTAGTCCTGCGGTATTCAATCTTGATCCGGGAAATTTCGGAACAGGAACTACTTACAGCTGGAGCACAGGCGCAACGACTCAAAGTATCAATGCTACTCAAACCGGAACCTATACGGTTACGGTTACCAACACTTGCGGTTCGGCCAGTGCAAGTGTCAATGTTAAAATTGACCAGGGACTTCCAGCCTTCACGCTAGGCCCGGACTTTTTCATTTGCCCGGGAGCAAGCAAAACCTTATCAACGACTACAAACGGAACTTCTTACTTATGGAACGACGGTTCTACCCTTTCATCACTGATCATCAACGGACCTGGATTGTACTGGTTAGAAATCACCAATAGCTGCGGAGTTAAAAGAGATTCAGTGATTGCAACTACACAACCTGCTTTGTACACCAATCTCCCTGCGGATACCAGCATGTGTGATCCGAATGTATTGTTCTTAAGTGTGCCTGCACAAAACTGTACCTACTCCTGGAATACAGGCAGTACCAACAGAAGCATCATAGTCACTGGCAGTGGACTTTATACCGTTACATTAACGAATGCCTGCCAAACCATCAGTGCATCCATCAACGTCATCTACTCTACTTCAAAACCGACTGTAGATCTGGGGCCTGATTTGATCCGTTGCGGTGCTGCACCGATACGTGATACATTAAGAGCAGGCAATGCGTACCGTTATTTGTGGAACACGAATGCCATTACAGATACTATCATCGTTACGTCTCCAGGTTTATACAGCGTGAGGATATCCAATGCTTGCGGTTACGATACCGATTCACTGATCGTGATTGGTGATCCTGTAAAAACAGGGTTGAACGATGTCAGCTTCTGTAACACCAGTCCTGTCATACTTGATGCAGGAAATGCAGGAGCCACTTACCTTTGGACACCGGGTAATCAATCGACGCAAACCATCAGTGTTTCTCAAACCGGACAATACATTATAGCCATCAGCAATGTATGCGGTACTATAAAAGACACCATTGTAGTTTCTCTGGAAACTCAACCACCAGTAGTTGATCTCGGTCCGGATGTCCGCATTTGTAGTCCTGCCACTCAATTATTAGATGCTACGGTAACGGGAGCCACTTACCTTTGGTCAACAGGAAGCACAACCCCTACCCTCACTGTTTCTATTGCAGGAGCATATAAAGTTACTGTTACCAATGCTTGCGGTGTGACCACTGACAGCTTGGATTTGTTAGTGGATACAGGAGTGCCAAATGTTGATTTGGGTCCTGATACCATGGTGTGTAATCCTGTAGTAGTGGCTATGGATGCCGGCAATCCTGGTGCAGCGAGTTATTTATGGACCCCGGGTAATGTAACCACACAAGAATTGATTGCCTTCTCACAAGGCACCTATGAAGTAACTGTTACCAATGCATGCGGCACTGATATGGATGATCTGATCATTTCAGGATACAGCCAACCTTCTATACATGTTAAGGATACGGCGAGTTGTAATACACCGATTACATTTGACGTGACAAGTGCTCCAGCTACATATGAATGGAATCCGGGAAGCATCACTTCACCTATATTTACAGTGACCACTTCCGGTACTTATAGAATAAATTTACATGGCCACCCTTGTGGAGTAATTACAGCGACAGCACATGTGATCATCAATACAGGAGTACCGGTAATTGATTTGGGTGCAGATACTTCTTTATGTACCCCAGCCGGATATACATTAGATGCTGGTACTTACGAAGGCGGACATACCTTATGGTTACCGAGCGGATCAACCGATCGATACTTACCCGTAAACCAGGCTGGTACTTATACCTTGCAAGTGACCAACTATTGCGGCATGAGCCAGGATCAACTCATTTTGGGTGCGAATCATATTCAATTTCCTGTTCGCCCTGATACCACCGTATGTGCCTTTTCAGAAGTGACCATACGTACGCCTTTGCTTCCAGGATATAGTTACGAATGGTATACTTTTAAAGATCCAACCACTGCGATCTCTACAGCAGATACGGCTTCTGTACATCCTTCTTATCCTTACAGTGATTACGTAGCAAAAGTATTTGACGGTCCTTGCTACAACCTGGACTCTGTCAGAGTGAACGTATACAAAGAAGTTGATCCAAAAATCGTCGCAGAAGATTTTGAAGGCTATATTCCTTTGGGTTTACATTTCAACGACGATCATCATTCCGGTACAATATACAACTGGACATTTGATGACGGCGGCACCTCTGCTGATCCCACTCCTTATCATGTCTTCCAGGACGAACGTTACTACACGGTCAGTGTACATGTAGAAAACAATGCGGGCTGTTTTGGAGATGATACCCTTAAAGTTAGGGCGTTTGATATTTTCATTCCGAACTTAATTACCGTCAATGGCGACAACATGAATGACAACTGGGATTTGACCAATCTGAATCCGTATATTCACGTCGAAATTTACAACAGCTGGGGAGACAAGGTGTATGAGAAAGATAACTATGTGGACGAATGGCACGGACAGGATGTCAATAACGGCATCTACTATTTCTTTGTAAGAGATACCAAATACAAGAAAGAATTTAAAGGGTGGGTACACCTTATCAAGTAAGTAATCAAACAACCAATTTTATATTTTATAACTTAAATCGCTTAAATTTTATGACAAAACTATTGACACTTTTTTTCATCCTAATTCCGGCATTTGTTTTTGCTCAGTTTTCCGGGCGTACTGGTGACAGCACGGTTTACAAATTGGGTGGTAGACCGGTAAAAGGGTATAAAGCATTGACGCTTTCTTTTGATCCGGCAGGCATTTTCAATTCTGATGAATCTTTTTATAAAAAAGTAGGATTGACTGACGGTAACTTATTCAACGGTAAATATTTCTTCAAAGACAACATGGCTGCTCGTCTGGGTATGCGTGTATACAAAGATGGCCAAAGCAGCAAAGGATCTGTAGATGTTGATTTTGCAGGCGGTACTATTTCAGGTAGAGAAATGCGTGAGGTAAAAACAGAATACATAGTGGTACCAGGAGTGGAAAAACACTTTTCCAACAGCAACATTTTCGACGTGTATGTTGCCGGTGAATTGTATTTAGGTTTCGGAAGAACATTGCGTGTAGAAAACACAGATTATGCTAACGGCTTCTACGAACACAACAGAAGAACGACACCAAAATACATGGGTGGTTTCGGAGCAGTAATGGGTGTGAACATGTTTGTATTGGATCTTCCGATCTCTATCGGGGTAGAATACGGATTGAATGCCATCTTTAACTTTGCTAATAAAACGAAAGTAATTTCTGAAGTAAAAGACGCTACAGGCGAAAACAGCAATACGTATTATACGCAGGAAAAAGATCCTTTCGGTAATGCCGATTCAACTCAATACAGCTCATTGAAATCGACCGGTTCTTACGTGAATACAGCGACGAACTTTAAAATCAACGTCAATTTTTATTTCAGATAAGAATCCAACTCATTCCTCACATTTTAATAGGCGTATATGAATTTTATAAAAACGAGCTGCATTCTTTTACTTGCCGCTCTTACCATTGCCTCTTGTTCTGTTCATAATACAGGACTTAGCGCTCAAAGACCATTCATCAATATCGAATGGGAAGACATGGAATATGTAA
>JACMQM010000386.1 GCA_014376985.1 Cytophagaceae bacterium
CCATCCAATACCATGATTCCAATAAAATTTCTTTAGAGAATGGGTTAGCATTCGAACGCTCGAAAGAAGTAATGGCTTCATTGAACTTAGATTGATTGTACAATTCAACGCCTCTGTAGAAGGCCAGTTTTTGATAGGCAGTATTGACACGAATACTTTTATGTTTTAATTTTTCAAGGTATTCTATGGCTGCTACATAATCTTTACCATTCAAGAATGCTTCTCCCAATAAACCTCCGGCTTCTTCCTGGTGCTTTGATTTAGGATAGGTTTCAATGAACGATTTAAGCTGTTTCGTAGCTTGTGTATATTGCTGTAAATCAAAACTGATTTTACCAATTAGGAAATCAGATTCTTCTTTGATGTTGAGTAAAAAAGTAGAAGAACTAGCTTGTGTGAACGAAAGCAAAGCCGCTTCTTTTTGTTCCATGACCAAATAGCTCAAGCCAAGGTAATACGCTGCGGCTTGTCCGATAGTGTCTTTGTTACCGGCGATAGGTTTGAATTGCTTGGTGGCATTGTCCCACATCTTGGATTTGTAACTTGAAAAACCATAGCGGTAAGCAATGTCTCTTGACAAAGCACCGGCTTGAAGCTTTTCAGCCTTTTGAAAATAGGTATAAGCATCGGTGTATTTTTCTTGCTGGAAATAAGCTTCCGCAAGCAGCAAGGTGATCTCATATTGTCCCAACACCTTATCGGATCCATCTGCCACCGGTTTTGCATACTTGATCAATTGATCATAGTCTCCTTTGCGGTACAATACATTTGTTTTTAGCTGGGGAACAAGTGCTTTGAATTCATCATTGGTTTCTGCTTTGTCCAGATCTGCCAAAGCCTCATCATACAATCCGTTTTTAAATTCTATATACGCAGCATAATAGGTAGAAGCATATTGGTATCTGTTATCGCTTTTCTTACTGTCGTTAAAATAACTTATGGCTTTTGTAAAATCCTTTTTAGAAAAATAAGAATAGCCTATTCTGAATTTGCCTTCTAATTGTTTTGCTTTTGAAAGTGAACTCCAATCTACTTTATCAAAGAATTCGATCGCTTTGTCATAGTTTTTGGAATTGTAGTAGTATGTCCCCATTTCGAGGTTGGCCTCGCCTGTTTTCGTGTGTTCGGGATGAGTTTCCACAAACGAAGAAATCATGTGTTCCGCATCCGGCTGTCCCTGGTACAAGGCGCACATTCCAACATAGTATTGGGCATTCAACGCCAAAAGATGGTTAGGGCATTCTTGAATAAAAGCTTCGAATTGCTCTCTGGCTCCTCCATAAAGCGATTTCGAAAACAACTCCTGGCCGGTTTGGTATTTTTGCACCGGATCTCGATGCTTTAGAGTCTGCTGGGCATGGGATACCTGCAAGGTCAATACCAATAGAAGTACCAGCAGTATATGAATGATTTTATTCATGCGAATAAGTCTAAGGTTTCCGAATATTAACGCCTGTTTTTTTGTCAAAGTATATTTTGTCAAAAAACTAATCAACCAAATGTAATAAAAAATTGAGGCTTGCCGCTCTCTATGCATGAAAGATTTTATGCACAAGCTCTTTCAAAATGTAACCGTCACCGACACTCGGCGAGCCGATGCCTTTACTCGCCAGATCAGTCTGTCTGATGTATTCAATGATGCGTACACATTTGGGATAAGGATACATTTTAGCTGCTGCTGTGTATTCCTTAACAAAAAATGGATTGACTCCTAATACAGCCGCTAGTTGCCCCTCTCCTTTGTCTCTATTGGCGTGGGTTTTGATTACTTTCACAAAATAATTAAAGAGACTGCTCACTGTCACTACCAAGGGATGATTCTTAGAGTTGGAATCAAAATAATTAACGATACGGTAGGTCTTTTCAGCATCTTTAAAGCCAATGGCTTTGTTCAATTCAAAGACATTGTACTCACGGCTTACTCCTACGTATTTCTCTACCAGTTCCTCCGTGATGGTCTCCCCTTTTTTAGGAAGATTTTCTTTGATTTTTTTTAACTCATTGACGATGCGGTGCAAGTCATTGCCTATGAATTCGGCCATGAGATGGGCTACTTCGGGTTTCACTTTATAACCTTCGCGCTCAATCTCTGTTTGTACCCATTTACCCAATTTATAATCCGCTATCGGGGCAGAATTGAGCAATAATGCTTTTTTGTCTAATGCTTTATACAAAGCTTTACGCTTGTCTAATGATTTATTCTTATGGCAAAACACTAATATGGTAGAAGGTAATGGAGAGTCTAAATAGTTCAACATCAGCTTCTCCCCGATTTCTTTGGTCAGGTCCTTTAACTCCTGCGCTTCTTTTACGATGACCAACTGACGCTCGGCAAACATCGGGAACTTACGAGCGGTCTGTAAAATGGAAGCCATGCTGTGGTCTTTGCCAAACAAGATGTGCTGGTTAAAATCCTTCTCCTGCGGCTGCAAGGCCCCATGCTCTATAGCTGATGCAATCAGGTCTATATAGTATTCTTCTTCTCCATGGAGGAAATAGACAGGAGCAAATTTACCCGCTTGTATATCGGCCAGGAGCTTATCAGATTCTATAACGGGCATAAATGATCAGGATTAAATGTTGTTGCAAGATAAAAAATAGCTGGATTTTTAACGCTATTTTTCTGAATAAGGAACTAACAATTGTTATATTTACTCCCTTAATAACTCTTTTTGAATGAGCCGCGTGGCTTACAACGCATGAAAAATTTTGTTGAAGAACTGAAATGGAGAGGCATGATACATGACATCATGCCAGGTGCTGAAGAACAGTTAAAAAAAGAAATGACGGCTGGCTATGTAGGCTTCGATCCTACAGCTTCTTCGCTTACTATAGGAAATCTAGTGACGATTATGTTGCTGGTTCATTTTCAACAATGCGGGCATAAACCATTTGCCTTAGTAGGTGGCGCAACCGGCATGATCGGTGATCCATCAGGTAAATCGGAAGAACGTAAGTTTTTATCGGAAGAAATATTACGTCACAATCAGGAGTGTATCAAAAATCAATTGTCAAAGTTTTTAGATTTTAATTCGGGAAGTAATTCTGCCGAGCTGGTCAATAACTACGATTGGTTCAAAGGCATGGGTTTTCTGCAATTCCTTCGTGAAGCAGGAAAACACCTGACCGTAAATTATATGATGGCTAAAGACTCTGTCAAGAAAAGACTGGAGACCGGCATTTCTTATACAGAATTCTCTTATCAATTGATTCAGGGTTACGATTACTATCATCTGTACAAGGAAAAAAACTGCCGTTTACAAATGGGTGGTTCTGATCAGTGGGGAAACATCACGGCCGGTACGGAATTAATTCGCCGGATGTCGGAGGAGAAATCTGAAGCCTTTGCTTTGACTTGCCCACTCATTACGAAGGCAGACGGAACTAAGTTTGGTAAGTCTGAAGGTGGAAACGTATGGTTAGATCCTAACCTTACTTCTCCTTACAAGTTTTACCAGTTCTGGCTCAACGCTTCTGATGAAGATGCAGCAAAGTGGATCAGAATATTTACACTGCTTACAAAAGAAGAAATAGAACAGTTGGAACTGCAACATGCGCAAGCTCCTCATGAACGATTGATTCAAAAAACTTTAGCGAAAGACATTACCATTCGTGTGCATTCTCAAAAAGAATATGACAACGCGATCAAAGCTTCTGAAGTTTTATTTGGTCAGGCTTCCGTAGAGATTTTACAAGAAATTGATGAGCCTACTCTTCTTTCCGTATTTGAAGGCGTACCACAAATAAATATCGCGAAGACCAATTGGGAATCTAATCCCGTGGTGCTTGAACTATTATCCACCTTATCTGAATTAACTATTTTTCCTTCCAAAAGTGAAGCAAGAAAAATGATTCAAGGCGGTGGTGTAAGCATCAATAAAACAAAAGTCTCCACTCCTGACCAGGCATCTAACGAATTTAATTTATTACAGAATAAATACCTTCTAGTGCAGAAGGGAAAGAAAAATTACTTTTTAATCCAAATCACAGACTAATTCCATGGCAGACTTAAATCACACCATCAAAGTTAAGGCACGTTGTGCCTACAAAAACGAGAAAGGACAACGTTGCAAGCATATCACTGTTGTGACACATCCTTATTGTGAAGAACATACGCGTAGTGAATTGGGATTTTGGGTTGCTCAGTCGACTGTTCCCAATGCAGGATTGGGTTTGTTTACCGATCGTAAATATAAAAGAGGTGATACTGTATTAGAGTATTCCGGTGAAGTCATTACGACAAAGCAGTATAATGAACGCTATGTAGACTTCGGATACGGAGAATATGGTATGACGCTAGGCACAAGAAGAGTTATTGATGCACGTAAAACATCTTCCGGATTAGGTCGTTACGTTTGCGATGCCTATGGATCTGAGCTTAAAAAAAATGTACAATACGAAGATTATAAAGGCAAAATCAACATCATTGCTTTACGCAAAATTAAATCAGGTTCTGAAATTTTAGTTTCTTACGGCAAGGAGATGCGCAGAGCTATGGGCATCCAACCTGAAAAAACCAAAAAGGATAAGAAAAAGAAGAAAGATAAAGACAAGAAAAAAGATAAAAGTAAAAAATAGTCTGTTATGAAATTAGTATGCTCCACTCTACTAGTCTTAATTACCTGCACACTTCTGTATGCACAACAAACGTACTCTTCTTTTCCTGTTGCCATCGACAAAGCAGAATACGACGATAGAGAAGCTGTATTCGTTACAGATGAAAATGATGAGACTGGTGTTTTCCTTTCTGATAACAGTGTCGTGCATTTCATTAAATTGGATGAGAATGGTGCGCTGGTAGAAGATTTAAAACAAAATATGCCTTTAAACTATAGCAGTTTAAAGCGTGCCGGTGTAGGAACTTTAAGCGGAAGTTTTTTTTGCTACTTTACACAAGGCAATAAAAAGATCATGGTGCTTCAAGCTGACCTGACCAGTAAGAAAATAACCTACACTCCTTTCCCTTTGCCAAATGACAAAGAGCCAATACTATTTATTGGTGCAGGAGCCGGCTATCTTTATGTTGTAACGTCATCAGGTGATGTTAAAAATGAATTGACGGTTTACAAGTATACTTCTCCTTCAGATCCCAAAACGATCAAAATTAAAACACAGGATGCGGATTTATACAAAACGCTTTCTATCAGCCCCGGTAAAGCGCTGGAACAAATCGCAGCCTTGCCATTGAACAAACCTGCACATTTTACGCAAACAGCACAAACGGTAAAGGCTTATCACGACATCGATCATTTGATTTTGACATACGATGCATCGGAAGGAGAGACGAGAGTATTAAAAGTACTTGACGAAAATCCAAAGATTGACGTAGTAAAATCCGAACAGGCTACTGAGAAAAAAAGTGTATTCAAATCTATTCTATACAATGATAAATTGTATCAATTGACGGTTTCTGCAAAAGGTGTTTTAGTTAAAGGTATTAAGCTCTCTGATTTATCATCTACAGGAGAATCTCCGGTAGTGCCTGATTTCTATTTGGAAAGTTCTTACTCTGCCAGAATCGGTTACAACCGCGAACGAAAAGCAGCGACGGAAACTGATTTGATTAAATCCTTTAACCGTTCAGATTTAGCGGGACTGGGCGTATTAGAAAGCAGTAATGGTAAGCTATTATTGGTTGCTGGTTTAACTAATAAAAATAATATTTCAGACCCTGTCTTAGAAAATAGCGATACAGAACAAAAAGGTGGCTTGAGTGTCAATGTGATCTTGGAAAGAAATTATTCGGATTTGCATTTACCTTCTTATACCACCGATCAAAATGCTTTGTTGAAATTTAAGAAAGAGATTTGGGTTTACACCTATTGGACATTGGATGCAGAAACAGGAACCTTGTCGAAAGCACTTCCTGAAGATGTACCTGCCTTAGATGAATCTCTGGATCTTTATTATAGAGATCCGTTGAACAATGTAGCTCCAGCTGTTTGGATGCAAGGCAAGAACTATATATTTGGTTTTTACAGTTCCAAAAATCAGACCTACACACTTTATAAAATCGGCGGCAAACCGGCAGGTGGTAATATGAATAGAAGATAATAATATAGAGATCTGAAAACAGAAAATAAAAAAGGAGAGCGATTATAAATCACTCTCCTTTTTTTATACTATTTGATCACAGATTTCAGATCTCTGATTTCTCAAATACCTAAAGTCTCAGAAACCGTATAATCATTTTTCTTCGGTGAATTCATAGCGACCATTTCGCCCAGGAAACCAGCCATAAAGAGTTGTACTCCGATAACACCGAAAGCTAGTCCCAGGTAGAACCAGGTATTGTTTACAACATCTCTATGTACAATGCCATTGGAAATGTAGTAGAGTTTCATGATGATCAGATAAGCAGCGATACCGAAGCCTCCCAGGAAAAACAAAGTACCCAGGGCACCGAAGAAGTGCATCGGACGTTTACTGAATTTAGAGACAAACGTTATGGACAATAAATCCAGGAAGCCATAAACGAATCGCTCCAAACCGAATTTGGTTATACCATACTTACGCGGACGATGCACCACTACCTTCTCTCCTATTTTTGAAAAGCCTGTCCACTTAGCAATCACCGGAATATAACGGTGCATTTCTCCGTACACTTCTATCGTTTTCACGACATCGCTTTTATAAGCTTTTAGACCACAGTTAAAATCATTCAATTGGATACCTGATAATAAACGGGTCATCCCGTTGAATAACTTGGTAGGAATGGTTTTGCTCAATGGATCGTGACGCTTCTTCTTCCATCCAGATACCAGATCATAGCCTTCGTCTTTGATCATTTTATACAAACCCGGAATTTCATCTGGACTATCTTGCATATCGGCATCCATTGTAATGACTACGTCACCTTTGCAATGCAAAAAACCCATATGCAATGCTGCAGACTTACCATAATTTCTTCTAAAGCGAATTCCTTTTACATTTGGATTCAAACGAGAGAGTTCTTCTACTATCTTCCAGGAATTGTCTTTACTGCCATCATCTACTAATAATATCTCATACGTAAAAGCATTGGCTTGCATGACACTGCGTATCCAAGCCTCTAACTCAGTAAGCGATTCGTCTTCGTTGTATAACGGAATGACAACAGAAATTTGAGGCGTAATACTCATGACTAAAATAATTGGTGTTGAGAAGCATTGAAAACTGCTTTGACTTTGCCTTTCAATAACTTTCCTATAAATGGATTATTTTTCGATTTCGATTTCAATTCTTTAGCAACCGGCGTCCAGGTTTCTGCAGCATCAAATACAGTAAGCTCTGCAGAAGCACCTACTTTGATTTCTGGTATAGACAGGCCCAACACTTTTCTTGGTTGTACTGTAAATTTATCCATCAAATCAGCTAAACTTATTTTTTGATTGGCTGTGTACACCGATGCAAAAGCAGTTTCAATATTTGAGATACCAAAATCTGCTAAATCAAACTCCAGGTTTTTACACTCTGTGTCTTGCGGTTGGTGATCGCTGACAATAGCGTCAATCGTTCCATCTCCAAGGTATTTCCAGAAAGAATCAATGTCTTTTTTGCTGCGCAACGGAGGATTTACTTTGTAGAACGTATCAAAAGTGGTCATGTAACTTTCATCCAATATCAGCTGGTAAGCAGCTATGTCGCAGGTTACAGAGAGACCTTTTTTCTTCGCATCTTTGATCATGTCCAATGATTTGGGGCTGGACACGTGGCTAAAGTGAATTCTACCGCCTGTGTATTCCAAGATACTGATGTCACGTTGAATCATCACCTCTTCGGCTAATTTAGGAATGCCTTTCAAGCCTAATGTGGTGCTGGTCTTGCTTTCATTCATCTGGCCCTGCACACTCAGGTATTTATCTTCCGCATGTACCATGAGCAAACCGTTGAATGGCTTGAGGTATAATAGTCCTCTCAATAAAACATCAGAATGCCATACCGGCATATTTCCATCAGAAAATGCAACAGCACCCGCATAATGCATATCGAGTATTTCAGTAAGTTCTTCTCCTTTGTTCTTGGCGGTGAGTGAACCGACAGGCAATATTTTAGTTAAAAAATTACGTGCTGTTCCCAACACATACATGATACTTTCTTTATTATCCAGACTTGGATGAGTATTCGGCATGCAGGCTACTGCCGTGTAACCGCCCATTGCTGCAGCTGCAGCAAAAGAGGTCATGTTCTCCTTGGATTCAAAACCAGGATCTCCGGAGAAAGAACGTAAGTCACACCAACCCATGCTGACCTTTAGGTCTTTGCCTTCGATGACTTGAGCAGCCTCAAAGTTTTTTTCTCCTATTTTTTGAATGATACCATCCTGTATCAAAAGATTCACCCGCTTTCCATTCCATTCGGAATGTGGGTGAATAATTTCGGCCTGCTTAATGAGTATGTTGTTCATTATTTATTTAAACCAGCGAATCAATACAATTTCAATGAAGAAGAATAACAGCGACAAAAATAAGCAATATTTCCAAAGGGGAACACCTTTTGTTAATTCCTTCAATTGGTCTTCAAAGGCTACCTCTGAAATGTTATCCAGAACTTTCACGTTTGGTAAGTCTTTTACGAGACTTCTTAACTCCTCTGAACCGTAGAATAATGTCTTGGACTCTGTTTTAGCGGTATTTAGAGCAAACGTTCTAAGGGGCTTATTCTTGTAAACCAATTCATAAAAACCAGGTTTAGAGATTTGTTCGGGTAAATCAAAGGTTAAAACAGTACCATTCAAACGCTGAGAAGGAATGACCAATGCTCCTTTTTCATCTTTTACTTCTATCAAATCTTTGTTTATCTCTTGGTTTATAGAGAGTTGTATGATGTCATCACTTTGTCTGAAATAGATATTCTCCGCATTTTCTTTGCTTAATAAGGCCATTTTCAACAGTAAAGGAACAAAGAAAGAATGCTCAGCCAGATTGCTGTTCTTTTCAACTAAAGGAAAATGAATAAAGTAGGAAGTCCCTTTGAAAGCACTTCCCACAGAGGAACGGCTCACTGCTGTCTCTCCGCCGTGTGTCGATAATAAAGCGGTATAGCCCGGAACGGAAGGCATAACCGGATTAGCCACCGGCATAGTTACTCGGTTGCTTTTCTCTTCAAAGAAGTCAGCAAAAAACGGATTCTGCACATCCGGAAACTCAATGCTACCCTGTGAGGCCTGGCTTGTAGTATCTGCTTTCTTAAAAGATAGCGCGGGGATAATCAGGGCTTGGGCTATATCCGCGTTAATGTTACGGTCGTTAGAGCCTGGTATAAACAAGATACTTTTACCGGCATTGAGCCAGATTGGAATACGTTTGATGACACCTTGTGGTAGCTGATCCCAACCTTCTATCAGAATAAAATCCGATTCATCTAATAGAGAGTAATTCACCTGTTGCCCATTGCTGGCATACAAAGAAAAATCTTCTTCTTCAGTAAAAATAAGATTTTGAGCAGGATTTACTTTGTCTGATATGGAGGCCACCTTAATCGCCGCGCTGGCATTGAGCGTAAAGTAAAACGTATTATCAAATGACAGATCTCCGTCTTCCAATACTATGGAACCTTTCAATTCTCCACTTTCGGAAACGATGTATTCAAAGGAGCCGACTGCACTGGATTGAACAGGTAGGTCAACATAGGAAATAGCTGCCTGCTTTTGGTTGATGAATAATTTGAACAACTGTTCTTTTACTTCGGTCTCTCCACTGTTGAAGGCTTTATAAAAGACTTTCAATCGATCTCCTTTCTTCACAACTGGCCTGTCAAACCAAATGGAATCAATAAATACATTAGAGCTTGCTGTATTTTGTACAGGAATCAAATAGTAATTGCTGGTAGAATCAAAAGAAACCGGAAAATGTCCTAAAGTACTTTTCTGAAAATCAGAGAAAATAAAACAGTGCTTGTTACGCTTGCCCAATTGATCTGCCGAGGCAAAACGGTGGACAATTTCATTTAATGTTCTGGAACGTACGGAGAAGTTTTCCTCTGTGGTTCGTCTGCTCAATACCTGTGCGGATACGGACTGAAGATCTCCAGAGCGAAAGTCATTGTCCAGAAATTGATAGCGTGTACTGGGACTTCCGGATTTTAACAAGGATTGTACATGAAGCAGAGACTGATCCAATAGAGTTCCCTGGCCGGGATTACGTTCCATACTGTAGGAATTATCGACATAAACCTGAAAGGCAAGCCCCTCCTGCTCTGTATTCCAATGGCTCAGATCTTTTCGATAAGGCATTGAAAAAGCAAAAACTAAAAACAACAAAGCCAGCACTCTTGAAGCTAAAATCAACCATTCCTTAAGCTTTCTCTTTGAACTGCTTTCTACTGTAAGCTGACGAAGAAATGCTGTACTCGAAAAATAGATTTTTTTAGCCTTTTGAAGGCTCACTAAATGTATAATTACCGGAAGACTAAGCCCCAGTAAACCCCAAAGCGCTAAAGGATTCCCAAACTCCATTGGACAAATCTATAAAAAAGACTGTAAAGTGCCCTGTTTATTATTTGAAATATTGATTTAAAATAGCTAGCTTTTGACCTAAATTAACGTTTAACCTAATATAACATGAAAAAGTTTTTCGCCTTTTCTTTCCTGACGGTCGCTTTACTAGCGGTACTTTTTAATTTGTCATCATTCAAAAATACAGAGTCTAAGGCTAATGATTTAGGCACATATATCTTGATTGATGTTTACGAAGTTCCAGGTTACCAAGATCCAGGTCTTCATATTCACTACGCTGACAATACGAGTGAGTATGTTCCTTTCAAGAAAATGGATGCTCACAACCATGACGATAACGGTCAAATCATTGTTAACAAAGTCAATGAATTGGTTGCTAAAGGATATTCTATCTCTCATATCGGTTCTGGTTTGGGCGATAAAACAGGTATGATTACTAAAATCTTCATGAGAAAAGACAAATAGTCTTAACTTTCTTTATTCCTTATAAAAAGTTCAGTGGATTTTCCGCTGAACTTTTTTTCATTAATTTAGGTTTGTTCTACTATATGAAGAGAATCAAGATCATAGTGCTCACCATAGTTTTTTGTACCGCAAGCTTAGGCGTGTCGGGTACATTGCACTATTGTGCCGGTAAGATTAGTGGTATCTCTATGAACTTAAATAAGCACAACGGCTGTAAATCTTGTGCTACCGGTTTTTCCGATGATAAATCTTGTTGTTCAGAACAAAGTACACTTTTTCAATACGATGATTTTCAATTTCAGAAAGCTTCGTTCAATACTCAATACCTGCCTTCTTTTGTTGTAACTATCCCCTATTTCATTCCTTTAGACGATAGCAACGACAAATCATTAAGCACTAAAGGTTATCATACATTTATTTCTTTTTTCAGTAGCAGTACCGATACCCAATCGCGTCTGTGTGTGTTTACCATTTAATACATCCCTTCTTTTCTATTTAACAATTTGCTATATCAATGTTTAGAGGTAGTTCGGTTTGTATTTTATTCTAAACTCGAAAAAAGCTATATGAAAACGACATTCGTTATTCTCTTCTCTTTGCTGTTGCTTCAAACATCCGGTTTGAAAGCACAACCTCAAACTCCTTCGTTAACTGTAATGAAGGCAGAACTCCAGGTCAATGGATTGACGTGCTCTATGTGTAACCTCTCTGTTTACAAAGCGTTGGAGAATGTATCCTTTATTGATAGTATAAAAACGCAGCTCAATAGCTCTGTTTATACCTTGATTCTTAAACCGGGCGAATACCTAGATCCTGCAGTGTTGAGAAAGCAGGTAGAAGGCGCCGGCTTCTCCGTCGGCAAACTGCGTTTATTCTTCCAACCTGTAGATGTGCAATTAATAAAAAATGATCACCTGTCTTATGGTGGTTTTTATTTCCATGTATTGTCTTCTCCCAATACGAAAGAGAATTGGGCGGTTGAAATCAAAGATAAAAAATTTGTTTCAACCAAAGAATTCAATACTCTGCAAAAAATCATGGGGCACTATACCTGCTACAAAACAGGCATCACGAGCGATTGCTGCGACGGTATCGAATCTGCCAAAGTGATTTACCATTTGAGTTTATAGCCATGTGGTATAAACTTCTGGTATTATTTCTGAGCATGCCATCGGTGATGGTTGCTCAGGAACTATTCATCTTTTCCGAACCGGCGAGTACGATGCCTAAGAAAGCCATCATGTTCAGGATGAATAGTCGTCACTATACCGATCCATCGGGATATTATTATAAGCTCAATCCGGAATTGGGATATGGCTTGGCTAAAAATTTAATGGGACACATTGAAGGATATTACTCCAACTGGGCTCTACAAAGTGGCGCTATGGACGGAGTAGGAATGAATTTCAAGTACCGGTTCTTTAGTCAGGATGGCGTCCACAAACACAAGCGCTTGGCGGTAACAGGAAAAGTTATCTATTCTTTTTATCCCTTGTCCATGCAATGGATGTTGGAAGATGGGAATACCTCACTTATCTCCGCAGGACTTATCTATACACAACTCATCCATAAGTTCGCCATATCCGGTAAGATCAATTACCTCAAACCTTTTACGGGAGGAAATGTTCCTATTAATTATGTAACAAACGGAGAATTATTGCAATGGCAGATTTCATCTGGACTGCTTACTTTTCCTATGGAGTATAGAAATTATAAGCAGGTCAATGTAAATGTCTATGTAGAATATTTAGGGCAACAAAATTTAGGTCTGCAGAATAGTTCTGACTTACCTGCTTCGCATGCGATCAATCATGATTTGGGATTGGGACTACAATTTATTTTCTCTTCCAGATTTACCACAGAGCTGGCTTACCGCATGAATCTTGGCGGCAATTTGAACAGAATGACCAATAGCATGTATTACTTTAATGTTGAATATATGTTGTTCCGGTAATTGAAAATCTAGAAGCCGTACGACCGACTTCTAGTATTTTTTGAAGATTTTTTTTTGGTTAGCACGCTTTTATTCCATAATTTTAAAGCTACAGAATAAGGCTCCTTCTTGAAAAAACAGCATCTTCTTCGTAAGCCCTACTGTTGGATGTAGCATTTTTTGATTACCATAAACAAAGTCATCCTTAATTGTTAGCATGACATTGGTAGAAAAGGTTTACGCTGTTTTGTTTAGTTAATTGATTATGGAAGACCTATACCATCCAAGACTTAAGAACAATAAATACGATGCCATAGTAATAGGCTCCGGACTAGGAGGAATAACAACCGCAGCTCTTTTTGCCAAGAGTAAAAAGAAAGTGTTGGTATTGGAAAAACATTACGAACCAGGCGGTTTCACGCACACCTTCAAACGCAAAGATTTTATTTGGGATGTCGGCGTTCATTATGTCGGACAGATGAATAAAGAAGGTGCGATGATGCGTAAGGTGTTTGATTACGTCACAGAGGATAAATTAAAATGGACCTCCATGGGGGAAGTCTATGACAAAGCCATTATAGAGAATGACGAGTACTCTTTTGTGTGTGGTGTTGAAAATCAGATTGCAGAATTCATTCGCCATTTTCCAGAGGAAGAAGAAGCCATAAGAAAATACTACACCCTGGTGGGAACCATGGGCACCGCGACCGCCATGTTCTTCGGAGAACGCAGCATGCCTGCTTTTATCAGTAACTTATTTGGCTTTTTTCTGCGCCGCAAGTTCAATCGATTTTCAGATCAAACAACTTATGAGGCATTGAGTAAACTAACCTCCAATCAAAAGTTAATTTCTGCTTTATGTGCTCAATGTGGCAACTATGGCCTGCCTCCTCAGCAAAGTAGTTTTGCCATGCAAGCTATGATTGCAGAGCATTACATGGACGGTGGTAACTATCCTATTGGTGGTTCTGCCGAAATACATAAAACAATTATCAACAGCCTGAAGAAGAATGGCGGTGAGCTAGCCTTAAAAGCCGAAGTATCAGAAGTCATCATTAAGAAAGGTAAAGCTATCGGAGTGCGGTTGACGAATGGAGACGAACTCTTTGCCAGTATAATTGTCAGTGATGCAGGTGCTAGCAATACCTTTAAAAAACTGATTCCTCCTACAGTACAGCTTTCAGAGTTTTTTTCAAAAAAGCTACAAGATACGAAAGCATCGGTTGCTCATATTTGCCTGTATGTTGGATTGAATAAGTCTGACGAAGAATTGAATTTGCCGAAACATAATATCTGGTTGTACAACAGCTATGAGTTTGACAAAGGATTTAAAGCGTTTCTCAATGAACCTGAATCAGAACCTCCTTTGGCTTTTATTTCTTTCCCTTCTGCCAAAGATCCTCAATGGGCTAAAGACAAACCAGGCAAGGCCACCATACAGGTCATTTGCGCGGCCTCCTACGATTGGGTGAAGCAATGGGAAGATACGAGATGGCAAAAGCGTGGTGAGGATTATGAGGCTTTTAAAACACGTTTAGAGAAACGCTTGTTGGAAAAGCTATACAGTGTAGTGCCGCAAATTAAAGGAGACGTGGTCATCAGTGAAATTTCTACTCCACTTTCTACTAAACATTTTTCTAATCATCCTACGGGAGAGATTTATGGTTTGGAACACACGCCTGCACGATTCAGAATTAGAGAACTAAGAGTACATACACCCATTAAAAATTTATACCTAACAGGTCAGGATCTGGTTACAGTAGGTGTAGGTGGTGCCTTGTTTTCAGGAGTATTAGCGGCCTCTTCAATTTTGAAGAAGAATTATTTATGGAATGCCTTGAGATATAAAGTTTCTAAATAAAAAAACTCTGACTTTAACGGTCAGAGTTTTTTTATTTTTTCGCTTAAAAACTTAGTACATGATATATGCTTTCGTGCTATTGCCTGTATCGACAAAATTCATTCTGACATAACCTTCTGTACAACGTTCTCCTTTAACTTTTATCTTTTGTCCTTCGAGATTAGCTGTAACTATTGACTTCAGTAAATCATTATTGGATTGTATCTCCGCGATATGAACCTGATTATTCTCATCTATCGTATACCTTAGCATTACGGTACCATTGGGTATACCACTAACGGTGGCAGCCTGCTCCATTTTACGATTCAATTGAGTGGCGATCGACTTGGAGTTTGAACATTTGCATGTTTCTCCTTCATCAGCCATCGCTAATCCTGACATACTCATCAAGACTACCAGTAAAGTACTTTTTAGTAATTTTTCCATGGTCATCGAGGTTTAAAGGGTGAAAACTTATTGTTAATGTTAATTTAACGAAATGTTAACAATTTGGTAACATAGAATACAAAGTATTTTAGTGACAAATTAAAAACTTAACATTGAAATAACGAAAAACTTCGTTTAAAGCAAAAAAAAGCCCTTTTGAACGAATTCAAAAGGGCTCATACTTTATAATGGTGGACTATGAAAAAGCTAATTTCTTAGTTTTTAGAACATTTGTGTATTGATCTCATCGTTTGACGATTCAACAAACTTCATTCGAACAATACCTTCTGCACATTTCTCTCCTTTATATTTCACAAGTAATCCTTCCAGGTTATCTAAAACGATTTGTTTTAGCGCCGTATCATTTGTTTGCACTTCCAGTAGATGAATTTTATTGTTCTCATCTAATGAATACTTAAGTATTACGGTGCCGTTAGGAATCACAGTACGTGTAGATACCTTGTACATTTTAACACTCAGCTGAGAGGCGATTTCCTGAGAGTTTGAACATTTGCATGTTTCACCTTGATCAGCCATTGCCAATCCAGAAACACTTAACATCATAACTATAAGCAAAAAGATTTTTATTAGCTTTTTCATAGTGGTATAGTTTAAGTGAAAAGTATACCATTAAATACGGACAAATTCTAAAAAAAGTTCATTAAAATGAATGTAACAGTCTGTAAATAAGCTTATTAAAAATGCGTAGTTTAATAAATAACTGTAAATCAAGATATTGCGCTTTTAAAAACTACTTAGCGCGTAAAACACTATTTTTTAGTGTTTATAAAAAGAAGGACAAGGAAGTCGCTTCATTGGCTTATGCTGCTTTTGATGTTTAGAATAAATATACGTGATATTCAATTCATGTGCACCGGCAGGTCTTGCCTGATTCAATTTAGATACCGTGATATCGTAGCTATAACTGATAGCAATGTCTTTATATTTCCAGCCTAGCATTAATACAATAGATTCATTGTTGGGAAACTTAGGATCATAATTTTTGATCGGAATACCTCTATACCAAACACCTGCAAGTAACACGTTGTATTGACCATATAGCCCCAAATCTAACTGATCTGATTTACCTTGTGCTTTATAATGAAAGGTAGGTGTAATACTCACATCAGGGGCATCGTGCATATAGGCCATATGATGAGAAGAGCTATTGATCGGAATTTTATAGCCTCCTGTAAATGCGATCTGCATAGGTAATCTTGCTACATCTCCAGTGAACGACTGGTTTGGTGTATTCAAGTGATGAGCACTTATACCGCCCCAAATTCTTTCGCCATAAAATAATGCTCCGGCACCTAAATCTGCATAGTAAAGATTATTTACTGGAGAATAAGTAGAATCACCCTTATATCCACTACTGTTCCATTGGGTAGGAAAGGTAAGGCCATTGTAATTAATGTTTCGTTGGACTCCTCCTACTTGTAATCCGGCTCTTACAGAATACTTTTCTGATAAGGGTAAATTATAAGAATATTGCAGATGAAGCTCTTTGGTAGAAATGGTACTTTTACCAGCCCAGTCACTTAGGAAAAACATCCCCACCCCACTGTTGTATTTACTGAAAAAATGATCTACTCCAACGAATGCCGTATTGAAATTAGCATCCAACCCTGGCCATTGCAATCTGCTGTGCGCAATACCCCTCAAGGCATGAGCTGATCCGGCAAAAGCAGGATTTTGATAAGTAGGTACAGCGTAAAATTGAGAAAACTGTATATCCTGTCCAATAGATACAGAATTTATATTTGCCCATAAAGCAAATATAAATAACAGGTTCATTTTGTTGATATGTCGTTTAAAGTAGAACACAGGATTTATCAAATGTTTTACATGAATAGTTTGTACGAATATACCAATCAGAGTCGATAAATACAAAAAACTCAAAATAAGCATTTTCAGTATTAAACCTTATTACGCATTAGTTGTATATTGTATATTGTTTTAATTGCTAAATGTTACAAGATCCTGTGAAAAAAGTTTTCATACTCGCTCAAATTCTATTTTTTAGTGCTTCGGGAATATCTTTTTCTCAAAGCCTCTCGAAAAGAGAAATTATTCAAATGGAGTCTGATGCTTACAGACACTATCGGGATCTGGATTTTCATGAAGCATTACCCCTTTATCTTAAGTTGAATAGTTTAGAAGCCAACAATCCCAAATATATCTTTCCAATTGGTGTATCCTATCTCTATTTTAATAAGGTGGATCTTGCCATCCCCTATTTAGAAGCCTGTAAGAATAAAAAAGAGATAAAATCAGCTTCACTCGATTATTATTTAGGTAAGGCTTATCATTTGAGTGGTCAATTTGATAAAGCGATTCAATCTTATACAGAATACAAAACGTTTTTCGGGCATAAGAATACGAAACAATACAAAAAACTATACGAAGACATTGAAAAAGAAATAGAGTATTGTAAAAACGGTCTTACGCTGTACACTTTTCCCGTTAAAGTTACCATTTCCAATCTGGGTCCGTCTATCAACAGCGAATACCCTGAATACGGTCCAGTGGTTTCCGGAGATGAACGTGAGATTATTGTAACGTCCAGCCGCCCTGATACTAGAGGTGGACAAAGAGATTTTCATACGGATGGACATTATTTTGAAGACTTATACATCAGCACAAGCAACGGTAAAAATTGGGAGCCTCTTTTACGTATGAGTGATAGTATCAATACCAATGACCACGATGCCAGTGTAGCATTATCAGCAGATGGTAAAAATCTTATTCTTTACAGATATACAAACGATGTATTGGAAAATGGTTCAGGTGATTTATACATCAGTAACTTTCACGATTTGAAATGGGGAAATGCCCAAAAGCTTTCCTTTTCTAACCAAAAATATTGGGAACCTTCCGCTGCTATCTCCAATGATGGTAAAACAATTGTATTTAGCAGCAATAGAGAACAGTCCATCGGGGGCACTGATTTGTACATGGTAGTGCAGAACGTAAAAGGTGTATGGTCTATACCTGTTTCATTGGGATCAACAATCAATACGTCGAGAGATGAAGATTCTCCTTTCCTGATGCCTGATGGCAAAACGTTATATTTCAGTTCAAAAGGACATAACAGCATGGGCGGTTATGATATTTTTATCTCTCAACTCTCTTCCGAAACATTGACTTGGTCTAAGCCTGAGAACATAGGATATCCCTTGAATACACCTTATGATGATTTGCATTTTTCCTGGAGTGCTGACGGAAAGCGTATGTATTTCTCTTCTATCAGGCCTGAAGGCTATGGCGACAGGGATATTTACACTGCTGAGTTGATCAAAGAAGATGTGAATACTATTGATACATTGCGTACCCAATTTTCGGCGTCTGTTAGAGATGCCCGTTCCCAGGCAGCTATAGAAGCCATCATGAAAATTTATGAGCTGGACAACGAAGGTGCTACCACGAGTAATATCAGGCAATACACTATTTCTATGGAGCCTAGTGCCGCTAACTCTATAGAATTCTCTATAGGAAAAAAATACCTTATCTTAGTAGAAGCGCAAGGTTATAAACCTTATTCGGAACGTCTCGATGCTTCTTCAACAGAAAGCATACCGGTAGAAAAAATGTTCTCCATGGTAAAAGACGAGTAATCGTCTTTTTTTTGTAAAGTAGAAGGAGGATTTTTGCTTCTTTGTTTTTTATTCTATATTATAACATTGAAAAATTACTCCGATCAATGATTATGAAAAAACTACTTCTTTCTTTTGCTCTAGTTTGTGGAGCTATAAATTTCGCTCACGCTCAACTACCGATGGATCAAGGTACCGGTAAAGTAACTTATCTGGAAGTAGTAGATGCTTCAGGTCTTAAATCTACTGAGCTCAATAAAGTGGTTAAAGAATGGGCCACTAAACAAGGTTTCACGTTGAAAGAAGACGGTGCCGAAAAGTTAGTTTACGATGCCTCTACTGTCCTAGAATATCCTCCTGTAGCAGGTACTGTTAACCTCAAAGGCAAGGTAAAGTTTTCACTCTCCGTTTTTTGCAAAGAGGGTAAATTCAGATATATCTTGACAGACTTTGTGCATGAAGGTGATCCAAAAACAAAAGATAACGGAGGTAAACTGGAAGCGGTAAATCCGGAATGTGGCGCTACTAAGATGTCTGGCAAAGGCTGGGTTACTATAAAGAATAAAACCAATTCCAATATGAAAGCCTTGACGGATGATTTGAAAAGAGTCATTAAAGAATATCAAATGGATCCTGCTAATAAAACAGACTGGTAGTTATACTATCTGTTTTTCAATAAAAAAGACACCAATATACTTGGTGTCTTTTTTATTCATTAAGGAAGCGGCCACCATTTAACAGCTCCTATTTTAGGTTGTTCCATTTTTTTTAACAAGTCTCCTAGTTTAAATAAGGCTCCTTTCATTTTATCTTCTTCAGTATTTGAAAAAATAAAACGTGCAGTATTCAAAACAGGATTGGACGCATAAAACGTTTCTCCAGGTACAAAGATAATTCCCTCTTTCATACTTTTCTCCAACAATTCCATGGCCTTGAATTGTTTTCCAAACTCTAGCCAAAAGAACATTCCTCCCTCCGGTATTTGATAGTGAACACTTTCTGGAAAGTATTTCCGCATAGATTCTAACATCACATCTCTTCTTTTACCATACAATGCACGTATAGATTGAAGGTGCTCTTCCAAATCATAATGCGTCAGGTAATCATATATGATCTGCTGATCCAAATGTGAAGAATGAAGATCCGATGCTTGTTTTAATACGGTCAATCTTCTGATGATGTCCGACGTTGCAATGATCCATCCTATGCGTAATCCGGGAGCGACCATTTTGGAGAACGTTCCTAACAGAATTGTTTGTTCCGGAAGCAATGAATGTAAAGTTGGAAAGGCTTCTCCTTCAAAACGTATTTCTCCATAGGGATCATCTTCTATAATAAATGTATCAGACCCCGCTATAATAGAAACAGTTTCCTCGTGATGCCATACTATGTTTTCTACCTGTCGGATTTTGATAATTTGGAATTGTGTAAAAGAATTTAGGACGATGAGTCTTAATCAATTCTTTCAATTGATCTCCATCAGGACCTTCTTCGTTCAAGTCTACTTCTTTAATCACAGGACTGTACTGACTAAAGCATTGTATAGCACCCAGATAAGATGGACGTTCAACAATGATCTCATCTCCAGGATCTAAGAATAATTTACTGATTAAATCTAAAGCCTGTTGTGATCCGCTGGTGATCAATACCTGTTCGGGATCTATCGGGATCTTTTGCTGTCGCAAG
>JACMQM010000387.1 GCA_014376985.1 Cytophagaceae bacterium
AAAATGCAGAACATTACATTTATTCCAGTGCTACCGATTATTATACAGGAAAAGAAGGTTTCATTAGATTGGAGATTTTATAATTTTGACCGTGTCACAGACACTTCAGTTCATAGTAAATCCGTAGTTACGCAAGCTAAACTACGGATAGAGGGGTAAGTTGAAAACTTACCACATAGAAATTCAAAGATACACTTCGTTAATCTTGAAACAGGAAACGGTAAACAAAGTCAAGTAGGTAAAAGGAATTTCACCCCAAACCTCTCACAGAACCGTGCTTGATACTCTCGCATCACACGGCTCTTGTCATACAAATCATATCCAATTGTAAACTGTCCAATGATAGAAAAGATTGGGGTAGCTTTCTTTGATTGTTTTCAACCAATTAAAGGTTTTGCCATAGCTTTTCCCGAACCGCTTATACTTGTTCATTGCCCATTTGACTAAACGCAGGTGTAGCATCCGAACCACTTTATGCATCCCCGTAGAATTAAATGCCCCAAAATATCTTATCAATCCCCGCATTTGTGGATTGATCTCTTGGGATATTTCTTCAATGGTTAGCTCTGACCTTCTATGCCAGTATGATTTCTTCCAACCATCTAATATTCTCGTTCTTGCACTTTGGCTCATCTCACAACTGTATCCAAGAAAAACTGCTTCTCCCTCACGCTTTGACCTAAACATCATTGGCTTGAAGTCAAAACCAAGAAAACCAAACTTGTTTCCATAGTTTTTCTTCTCTTTTCTGCGATAGTCCTTGCAATAGACCAACTTGGTTTTGGATTCATTAAGCCTTAGTTTGCATACATCAAGCCGTTTGCGTATTTGTTCCAACAAGTTGATTGCCTCCTTTTCGCTCTCGCAATGCACTACCACATCATCCGCATAGCGTACAAATGCTATTTGCGGATAGTGCAGTTCCAGCTATTTGTCCAGTACATAGTGTAAATAAAGATTGGATAATAACGGACTGATTACACCTCCCTGAGGTGTACCTTTCCCTTCCTTGGGTATCAATGTACCTGCTTTGGTTTGAACACTGCTTTCCAACCATCTACTAATGTACATCTTTACCCATTTCTCTTCCACATGTTTGCCTATGGCTTTCATCAACAATTCATGGTCTACCTCATCAAAGAAACTTTTGATGTCCATATCTATCACCCAGGCATATTGCCGTACATTCTCTTGTACTTGCTTTATTGCCTGATGGGCACTTTTCAATGGTCGGTAACCATACGATTGTGTATGAAATTGGGCTTCCAGGCGAGGCTCCAAATATGCCCTCACTACTTCTTGGGCAATACGGTCGCTTACTGTAGGTATGCCTAACTTACGTTTCCCTCCACTTGCCTTAGGTATCTCTACCTCTCGCAACGGCTGGGGAAAATAGCTTCCCGAAGATAATCTGTTCCATAGTTTATAAAGGTTCCCCGACAAGTCTGCTTGAAAATCCTCCAAACTTTCCTTGTCTATCCCTGCACTCCCATGGTTACTTCTTACCTTACGGTACGCCTGCTTTACCATCTCCTTTGTGATGGGCAATGTTTTAGCTTCTGTCCCAAATAGTAAGTTCATCCTCTGTTAAAAGTTGTTTTAATATTTGAAACTGTATGACCAGTACCCTTCGCTCCATTTCCATTACAGAAACTTCTTCACTACTATGGTACTGTCCGACTTCCTGTTGAGCTTCGATATTTCGTCCTTATGGGCATTTCCCATTTGTGTCTTTTCTCTTGGCATCTCAATGCAGGATCTCTCGTGTTCCATATAAAAGCCTGAATAAAGGTCATGCCTCCTTAATGACGATTGCCTTACAGCCAGTAAGTAAGTTGCTGCTGTAATTTTCACTTATCTCCAAGACAACAAGCTTTTGACAACGTATTTACTTTATCGGCACTTCTTCGAAGGTTCACTCTCGTTCATCTCCTTTATTCTTACCTGATAGATATCTCCACCTTTTCCCCTTTCCGTTCAATACCGCTTCGTTACCAAATTAGCACCGAGGGGTGGTTTAATGCCTTCGCTTACACAACGACATTGGTAGACCTACTACCATCTTTTATACAACATGTAGCAGATACTCATTTGCTACTTCACGACACACCTTGGAATAGTGAGGACACGTGCCAAGGCGGAGGTTAAACTAATTCCAAATCCCTGGATTGTTTAATAATTTGACTATAGGGATTAAAATCAATTGAAGATTTGTCTATAAATTTTAAAAACTCTTTGTTTTCAAAAATTAAGGATGCTAATTTTATCTCCAAATTTATTTTGTTTTCTGTTACAGGAGATTCCAAGATGATTGGAATGTCTTTGGGAATTATTGATGAAATCTTTTTATATGCAAATAAGGCATCAAAATTTAGAGATTCGTGATTGCTTTGAGAGTTGACATCACTAACATGTATCTGTTTTAATCTTCTTTCAAACTTTTTAAGCATAAGATATGCCTCCATCATTGTTGGATCAATCTGTTTGGCGTGTGCAATATCCAGACAAAATGAGGCTTCAGGAAGATTGTCAAAAATCTCTTCTAAATCTTTAGTTGTTCTGCCTATTGGCTTCCGTTTATCCATATTCTCAATGCATAAATACTGGCCAAGGATTCGCCATTCTTTTGGATCAGATATAATATCCGGATGTATGATTATGCTCCACTTTTTAGCCGCCACTTGTAATAAAATATGAACAAGCTCCCTTTCATTTAAATGGACAAGTTTACTTGGCGCATGAAAGGATATATGATTATACTTCTTCAAATCCAAATAGTCAATATGAGCAATTAGCTGTGGCAACTCTTCTTCTCTCAAAGAAGACAGCTCAATTGCATTAACAGATTTCCCTTCAAGCATTTTGATTGCTTTTTTGAAATCACCCAACGCCAAACTCCCTGTGGAAAAACCTATATTCATTTTAAAATATGCCGTATTTAAGTGTAAATTTTTGTATTTCGCTTTGATCGTAAATGAATATTTTATCAAATACTTTTTGAAATTCATCACAATTCTGTTTTGCATCCTTAAAAGTTGGAGTTTCATATGCTTTGTCCATTTCCAAACATTTTAATTCTTCTCTAAATACAGGATTGTCTAACAAATTAATAAATTCATTATATAAATCTATAAAACGTATTATATCTGCTTTTGAAATATTATTTTCAATAAATACTTTTATTACATAGTCCAAAGCTGGAATTTCAATCGCCTTTTCTAATTTTTCTCGTGTTTCAATTTCATTTAAATCCTTATTTTGATAGCACTCAAAACACATCAATAACCCCTTAATAAAAATAAGTTTTCTGGACATTCTCAGCTTAATATTCCGTAAAGCCCATTTATTTCCTCCTTGTTCTTTTTGCTTATAAGCAAAATCAACACACATTGTTCGCCAAAATCTAATTACATCATTTAGCAAATATCGAGGGAATTTTTTCTTTCCTATTCTATGTGCAAGGTAACTTGAATCATGCTTTATGTATTGATCAATTATTGCTCTGCAAACTCTTTCATAAGCTGAAAAAGAATCTTCTATACCATTTGGGTTAGTTTTGGTAGATTCTAATAGCATTAACATTCTACGAGTCATATTATGATTCGTATCATCCTGTCCACCAATGAAATTAATTATTTCATGGCTATAAGTAATTTGCCCAAACATGCCTGATGAACCAGGCTTGATCAAATCCTTTCTTTCTAGTTGTTCGCCAATAGAATATGCGATGTTATTGGGAGCAGAACTACCAGCTGCATCTATTAATAATGTCCAATCAATATCACTTTTTTCTGTACATTCTTTTCTTGCAATTGAGCCAAAGATAACCAGATCAGAATCAGTTAATGATAGAGGTATCGAATCGTGAGTAATTGCAATTTTTATGCTTTCAATTACTGATTTTGTTTTTTCTTTTGCATTGACAATTCCACTCCATTCTTTATCGTTTTGAGAGGCAAAATCAGTAAAAACATCCTCGGGAAGAATTAAATTACTCATATCCAAATTTAAGGAAGAATCTTAGAACAAAAGTTTTAATGATGATTATCTTATTACATTTTACTTTAATTAATATCTATGGCCTAGGTTACAATACTTTAACTATTATGATAAACAAAGCAATTGTAATAACCGTATATTAGAAATCCACAGTATTAAATATGAGCATTGTCAAAAAACAACAACTCGAACAAAAGCTCTCCCAGCCTTTGTTAATGTTTTCCACCAACAAACTTTTACTCTCGTAAGCTACTAAGGGTTGTTGGTCAAAAGAAACAACAACGGCAAGAGACTGGAACACCCACAATGGCAAGGAGGTGAGGATTAGCTTAGAGGGGTTGTAGATTTTCCAGCTATTCCAGTTTCCCCCAATAAGCTCGAATCTTTATTAAAAGTGCTAAAACAACTGTCAAATCTATTTTTTTGATATTAATTTAGATGTGTCTTTAGTAAAATCCGTTGGAAAATTGATGTTTAGAACTCGATCCAGATTCTGGCTAGAATTGTAAATAGTTCCTTCTGTAGAGGAGCTATTATGATAAAAGCATTGGAGGCATAGACCCCTTATAGAATATTATCAATCATAAA
>JACMQM010000388.1 GCA_014376985.1 Cytophagaceae bacterium
CGCTATTCTCTAATTCTGTAAAACGTTTTGTAGGAATCGGTGCTGCAGCAGCAGTAATGCTCTTTACTCCTTATTACTTCATCAAACGTGCGGAAGAACAACCCGTAGCAAATACCAGCAGCCCAGGACAAAAATCAGAAGCAGTTGAAACAGTAGCGCCTGTTAAAGCGCAGCAAACAGAACCTATTCAGGAAGTCATGCTGGAAGAACAAGTACAGGAACATACAGAAGCAGTAGAAACTGTTGAAGAAGAAGTACCTGTTGTTGCAGAAGAAAAAGTAATTGAAAAAACACCCATCGTTAGGAAAACGACGACAATAGTTCCTGCTGTTAAAAAGAAGAAAAAAGCGAAAAGCTATATTCTTGAAATTCCAATTGATGATCCTTCTGCGAAAGGACATCAGGCTAATTCTTATGCGTTTAGTCCTGCCAAAGGTCAAACCTGGAAGATTCCTATGCATAATTACAAAGAGGCTAAGGTTACGATCTTTAATAAAGAAGGAAGTGAAGTTTTCTCTTCTTCTATTGAGCAAGGCAAAAGCACTACCTGGAAAGGTATTTCTACCGATGGAGCGAAGCAAAAAGCTGGTAAATACGCCTATTTACTTGATTTTGGAAATGGAAAGATTGAGCATGGACATGTTACAATTAATCCGTAAATAATCCATAAATTAGATTCGGACTCTCAGTCGTTGAACGACAACCTTTTAATGACTAAAAGATTTTACCGGATCTTATCTTTCATTGTTTTTTTTTCTTTCCTGCTAGTAGTTGATTCCATGGCACAACAATTTTCTTTTGTGCCTGAAGAAAAAACATACCGCGCGCAGGAAATTAAATCCATTGAGTTCATTGCATCTACTCCTCACCGTGCATCCAGAACAACAGCAACAGCCTCTATAACCACTACCATTACAGATGCTACCTGTTATGGATCCACTTCAGGCAAAATCTCTTATACGATATCCGGAGGTATCCCTCCTTACCATTATCAATGGAGCAGCGGCGCCAGCGGACCCGTGTATGGCAATTGTTTTTATACTATAAAAGTATCTAACCCAGGCTCTGCAACGCTTACCGATTACCAGGTCATGGTTACCATTCCTTACGCGCCTGCAGCAGGAATGAATGCTGATTTTTCTAACGTTTCCTTTTCTGACACGACCAACGCCTTTTCTTATACCTTCTGGAAAGAAAGCGTGATCAACAACAACGGTGTCTTTTGGATTAAATTTCCCTCCTTTCCACCGGGGGACTTTTACATTAGAGTTTCTTTCTGTTCTACAAGCACCACTTCTTTGAGCAATGGACTTAATACGTTCGATTACTTTGATGATTTCAATGACATGGACATCAGCGACTGGACGCATACATGCAACGATGTAAACTTCCCAGATGAAATATGTGATGCCGCTGTGCAACCCGTAGCCGGATCTGATTATGCTGCTCAGCTCAGTGACTATGCCCATTGCATTGGCACCGCGCCTGCGGTGGGAGTCAATAATAAAATTTCCAAGAGCGTCAGTTTACCTAATGGACAATATTGGGTAGATGTCAGTTCTAAGTTTTTGATTTGCCTAAGAACTATCTGCAGTGACTCTGCACGCATTTATTCCAGAATCTATTTAGACAATGTTTTTTTCTCGGCTTTTTTTCTGGAGAAAAACACTACCTGTGGCTGTGCCCAATCCGGTTGGACTCAAATCAGAGCTAACGGTCCACATACCAACACTGGTGTGCCCATTGCGTATGATCTTCGTACAGAACTTACAGATTGTGCGGAAGGAAATATTCAATACGATAATTTCAGAATACGCAAATGGTATGTAGATCCCAATGTCATAGTTGATTATCCTAAAACATTATTAATCGACAACCTCGTTGCGGGAGACTACACGCTTACTGTCACAGATGGCGAAGGAACAGTAACAACTGAAACTTACACCGTCAATGGCCTGGATCCTCCACAATCTAATGATTATAGTACTTGTGGTCAAAGTCCCGCTATACTTGCTGCTACAGGCTCCTATTCTACTTATAAATGGTACGATGTGCCGACTGGGGGGGTCAGTCTATATTCGGGAGCAACTTATACGACCGATAGTCTGGATCATGACCAGGTATATTATCTGACAGGTATCGGCACTGACGGTTGTGAAAGCAACCCTCGAGTGGCGGTGAAAACAAGCGTGCTTAATCCTGCTACTTCCAACACTTGCCTGATTGTATATACCGGTATTTCTCCAAATGGAGATGGCTTGAATGAAAGCTGGGAAATAAAGGGAATAGAATCTTACCCTGACAATAAAGTAAAGCTTTTAGATCGCTGGGGGAACATCGTCTTCGAAAAAGAATCTTACAACAACCTTGTAGAAACTACCTGGAAAGGAAAATCGAATAAAGGTCTTTCTAAAGGACAGGATTTGCCTAATGGAACTTACTATTATGAAATCGACATTAAAGGTTTAAACAAACCCTTGTCAGGTTTTGTGATCCTTAACAGAGAACAGTAAAGTGCATTTATATAAAACGTTTTCGTTTTACGCTGTAGCGTTCATCCTCTTGCTGTCTCAAACCGGGTACAGTCAACAGGGTTCTCTTTACTCTCAATATATGTTTAATGGATTGGTTCTTAATCCTGCGTATGCGGGAAGTCAGGAATCCATGAGTGTCTCTGCTTTGTTCAGGAAACAATGGACTTCCCTGGATGGAAGCCCTTCTACGGAGATGCTCTCTGCTCATGCTCCGTTGAACAACAAAAGGGTAGCTTTGGGACTTCTATTTGTAAATGATCAGATTGGAGTGACGCAACAAACAGGTGGTGATCTTATATATGCTTACCGGATTTCTTTTTCCGAAACCCGCAAACTGTCTTTGGGTTTGCAGACAGGGTTTGCGAAAATGTCTTCTCAATACAGCAGCTTGACCGTAAAAGATCCCAATGATCCCTCCTTCTCTTCTGCTGCGTCCTATAACTATCTGTATTTTGGAACAGGTATTTACTATTCTTCTAAACGCTTTTATGCAGGCTTGTCAGCTCCTCATGCCAATCGGATCACCTTAGGGGAAACTTTTTCATCGGATGAAAACAGTCAAAGCAGAAATTACTTTCTGACTACAGGTTATGTCTTTACTTTATCCCCTTCCTTTAAACTTAAACCCAGCACACTCATCAAAACCACCGATGGATGGTCTGCACAAGTGGATCTAAATTGCACCTTATTGTACGAAGATGTATTTTGGGTAGGCGTATCATACCGTACGTTCTCCGCATTGAGCTTTATGGCGAAAATACAACTGACCAATCAACTGAGCGCGGGTTATGCTTACGACAACGCATTAGGAGATTTGAGCGTAATAGGTGGAGGAGGACATGAGTTTATGCTGACTTATAATTTTTCCTTTTTTAAATCTAATACAGTAACCCCACGCGATTTTTGACATGAAAATTAAAGGGTGCATTGTTCTCTTGCTATTTGTCTCCCTATGGAGCAAGCCTCTGCTTGCCCAACATAAAAATATTTTCACACTGACTCAAAGTACTTTTAAGCAAGCAGAAAAGCACTACAAACAAAATGATTTCATGTCAGCCATTACGTTGTATGAGAAAGCCTTGTTAAAAGATCGACGCAAACAAGGATTGATCAAACTACGAATAGCCAATAGTTATCTCATGCTTCACGATACGAAAGAGGCAGAGTTCTGGTACAAAGACATCATGAACACTAAATCTTTGATTGGTAAACAGGATGTCTTGAACTACGCGATGATTCTGCTGGCCAATAAAAAATACGAAGCCAGTAAAGCCTGGTTTGAACATTACACAAAAGAGTATGGTACAGACAGTTTAGTATTGCGGAAAATAAAAGGGATTAATCAAATCGATTTGTATTATGAAGACTCTTTGAGTAAGCCCATTCAGCCCTTATCCATCAATACATCTTACTCTGAATTCGGTGCGGTGTTTTACGATAAAGGAATCGTCTTTACCTCTTCGCGACAGGCAGAAAGCATTGTCAAATTACACAATGCCAAAGACAACAAAGCTTTTCTGGATTTATACTACAGCGAATTAAAAAAAGACGAGGCCCACTCTGATCCCAAACCTTGGCATCATGCCATCAATAGTTCTTATCACGAAGGGCCTATCGTTTTTTACAACAACGGCACTCAAGCGATCTTTACACAAAATTTTTTAATTGAAAAAAAACACGAAAAAATCGACACCCGCCATTTGGGATTATTCCGCATAGAGAAAAAAGGTGAAAACAATTGGAGTGAAGCCATTTCTTTGCCTTTTAACAATGTCAACTATTCTGTGGCACATGCAGCCATAAGTCAAGACGGGAAATCACTTTACTTCGCGTCCAACAAACCAGGCGGATATGGTGGCACTGATCTTTATAAAACACGTTATAACGGGACCGCCTGGGATGAACCGATTAACCTTGGTTCTTCCATTAACACATCCGGTAATGAGTTATTCCCCTACCTTTTTTTGGATAGCATCTTATATTTTTCATCTACAGGTCATGCCGGCTTAGGGGGCCTTGATATCTATCGTGCCGTACCTTGCACAAAAGGATTTTGTGAACCGGAAAATATCGGTTATCCGATTAATTCCAACCAAGATGATTTTGGAATTGTATTTGCTCCGACATTTAAGTCCGGCTACTTCAGCAGCAACAGAATCAATGGAGGCAGTGACGACGACTTGTTTGCGTTTGAAATCATCAATGTGTACTTCAAAGGAAACATTAAGGCGAAGTTGAAGAGTGCCCCGCTTGCTGATGTTTCTTTGAGTTTTTCAGTGAAAGGAAAAGAAGTGAAAACAACGAAAACCAATGAACGCGGAGACTTTCTCGTGGCACTGGATCCCAGCGAAGAATATACTTTATCTGTGTTTAAGGAAACCTTTAAACCCTATATCGCTACAATTTCTACGAGACATCGAAGCGAAGCGGATAGCATCACCCAGGAAATTTTATTAGAAAAAGAAGTGAAAACCTTGGTAAAAGGAGTGGTTAATCAAAACGACAGTGTGGTAACTAAATTAAAAATTATCGCGCAGGAAACTTCTTCTCAACATCAAGACACCATATACTCGGATGATAAAGGAGAATTTTTTTACGAAGCGGATCCGGGATTGGAATATTATTTCTATGTAGATACTCACTATTCGTTTGGAGATGTTTTGTTAGAACCCAGTAAAAAAACAAAAGGGACTTTCCTTTTGTATACAAAAATAGAATTGCACAATTACGACACGACTTTTGTGAATGTATTGTTAAAAGATAAAAATCTACCGGCAGTCAATGCCTTGGTAGTACTGGAAAATACCATTACACACAAAAAAGATTCCCTTTATACCAATAAAAAAGGCATGATCCGTTTTGTAGCCAAGTCCTATGCAGATTATAACATCAGCAGTCGCTATAAAAACAAACGTGCCTTACTACTGGATTTTAATTTGCTGACGAATCGATTGAGAACACTAGTACTCCATCTTAAGGAAGAAGAGGAATAGATAAGGAAGGAGTCTGGAGTTAGGAGGAACGATTCTTTCCTGGCTCTTTACTTCTAGCTTATTCTAAATACAAAGTTCTATAAAAGCTTTTACTACCATCAGGCATTCTTCCTGTTCTTCCACCATGCCCATGTGACCTACATTATCGAGAATGTAAATCATGCTTTTTGACGGAAAAAAGAATTGGTCCTTACTTGTTTCCAAGGGAATGGACGTGTCTTTTTTACCTGCAATAAATAATACCGGAACTTTACTTTCTTTTAATACAGAACTTCGGTCTGTTCTTTCCTTCATTGCTATCGTCGCCGCAACCGCTCCTTCTTTTGATGTTAACCTTGCCTGCTGTTTGATCTTCTCGATTTCACTTGCCAATCTTTGTCTGTTGCCAGCGTAAAATAAAGGCTCCACGAAATTATCCGTAAATGCTGGAACTCCATTGTCTTGTATGTATTGAGCCACTTTATCCCTGCTTTGTTTTTTCTCTTCATTATCGGCAAAAGCAGTGGAATGAAATAATCCCAACCCATTGATGCGTTCAGGATACAACTCTGCAAAAGCCAAACCTACGTAGCCTCCTAAAGAATGTCCGATAAAAGTAATTGGTTCCTCTGATGGAATAAGTTGTTCTAATAACTCATGCACTCTGCGTGCATAGTACTCTATGTTTACCGCTTCTCCATACTCAGGAGAAGAATTCCCAAATCCAGGAAGATCAGGTACAATGACACGATAGCGCAATGCAAGATCTTTAGTATAATCACTCCAGATGGTATGGTCTTCACAAAACCCGTGAACAAGCACTACGGCTTTGCCTTTTCCAACTTCATGATAGGATAGCGTATCGTTTTTCATAGCATAAAGTTAAAACTATTTAGGTACACAAGTTCCAAATGAATGCCAAATAAAACCCTGTGCATTTGCCCGAGAATTTTGTTAACTTTATGGCCTTAAAGCTTTTTATGAAAATTTTACAAACTGCAGAACGCGTTTCTCCTACTGATCTTTCAGACAACTATGTGTTTCAACGTTCCATTCTTGCTTACTATGAAGCAGCCAAACTGGTGCACGGTGAGGTATTGGAATTAGGAACGGGAGAAGGCTATGGCATTGAATTGCTTGCTCCTAAATCTACCCGCTATGTATGCGCAGACAAGCATGAACCGGGTGTAGATCTTAGCATCTATCCTAATGTTACGTTTAAGCAAACGTCTTTCCCTCCCTTGGATTTCGCAGACAACAGTTTTGATTTTGTCATTACCTTTCAGGTGATTGAACATATTCCCAATGACAATTTATATGTGAAAGAAATTTTCCGTGTATTGAAACCTGGCGGAAAATTGATTGTCACTACACCCAATAAAAAAATGTCCATCACACGCAATCCCTGGCATGTGAGAGAATATACCCTACAGGAACTGGAAGCTTTACTGTTGAAGTCTTTTCAATCGGTAGAGAAAAAAGGTGTTTCAGGCAATGCCAAGATCATGCAATATTACAACAAGAACAAGGCTTCTGTACGCAAGATCACACGCTTTGATGTCTTCAATTTGCAATACATTCTTCCTCGTCAACTGCTGCAAATTCCTTATGATTTATTGAACAGAATGAATCGTAAAAAATTATTGCAGAACAATACGGGCTTGGTATCTGATATTAAAATGGATGATTACGCAGTGCAGGCTGCGGATGATCAGTGTTTTGATTGGTTTTATGTCGCCATAAAAAAATAGGGTTGTGAACACATCGGTAGAGACACAATGCATTGTGTCTCTACGGCAATATAACCATCGCACATTTTTATTTCAAAACCACACCCACCAACGATTGTACCGCCTTCGCAATGCCTTGCGGATCAAAACCACATTCTTTGTGCAATTGAATTTGTTCTCCGTGTTCAATGAATTGATCAGGAATGCCTAAACGAATGACTTTCGCTGCATAACCATGGTCTGACATAAATTCAAGAATGGCGCTGCCAAAGCCGCCAACAACAGTGCCGTCTTCGAGAGTAACTATTTTTTTAAATTTTTTGAAGATTTGATGTAACAACTCTTCATCCAATGGCTTGACAAAACGCATGTCATAGTGTGCAGGAGACAGATCGACTGTTTGCAACAGCTGACGGGCTTCTGTAACATAATTTCCAATATGACCGATGCTGAGAATGGCTACTTCTTCTCCCTCGCTTACCAATCTTCCTTTGCCAACCGGAATTACTTCAAATGGAGTTTCCCATTCCGGCATTACACCGTGACCACGCGGATAACGAATCGAAAATGGCCCCATATTATCCTGCTGTGCAGTATACATGAGGTTGCGCAATTCCTGTTCGTTCATCGGTGCAGAAATTACTAGATTTGGAATACAGCGGAAATAAGGAATATCAAATGCCCCATGATGTGTAGGGCCATCCGCTCCGGCGATACCGGCGCGATCCAGGCAAAACACAACATTTAGATTTTGCAAACATACATCGTGAATCACCTGATCGTAGGCACGTTGCATGAAGCTGGAATAAATATTACAGAAAGGAATCAAGCCTTGCGTTGCTAAACCGGCCGAGAATGTTACCGCATGTTGCTCTGCAATACCTACGTCCATGGCGCGATCCGGCATGGCTTCCATCATGATGTTGAGCGAAGAGCCGGAAGGCATAGCCGGAGTGATGCCCATGATTTTGGGATTCTTTCTCGCTAACTCTACAATGGTATGGCCGAATACATCCTGGTATTTAGGAGGCTGCGGTTGATCGTAAACTTTACTTTTGATCTCGCCTGTTATCTTATCGAATTTTCCCGGCGAGTGCCATTTCACCTGATCCTTTTCAGCCAACGCATATCCTTTACCTTTAGTAGTAATGACATGCAGCAATTTAGGGCCAGGAATATTTTTTAAATCATTGAAGATGTGCACCAGGTGATCTACATCGTGTCCGTCTACCGGACCAAAATATCTCAAGTTGAGCGATTCGAATAAATTACTGTGCTTGAGCATGGCCGCTTTCAAACCGCCTTCAATCTTAGAAGCAAAAGCCTGTGCATTGCTGCCCAAGTCACCGAAGCGTCCGAGCATCTTCCAAATCTCGTCGCGGAATTTATTGTAAGTAGAAGACGTCGTAATATCAACCAGATAATCTTTCAAGGCCCCTACATTAGGGTCGATGGCCATGCAATTGTCATTGAGTACAATCAACAAATTACTATTGGTGACCCCGGCGTGGTTCATGGCTTCAAACGCCATACCGGCAGTCAAGGCACCGTCTCCGATGACAGCAATACAATGACGGTCTTTTTCTTTTTTATATTCAGCCGCCACAGCCATGCCGAGTGCAGCTGAAATAGAAGTGGAGGAATGCCCTACGCCAAAAGCATCGTATTCGCTTTCCGCACGTTTAGGGAAACCAGAAAGCCCTTTGTAGACGCGGTTAGTATGGAAATCATCTCTGCGGCCGGTCAAGATCTTATGTCCATACGCCTGATGACCAACATCCCAGATCAATTGGTCATAAGGTGTATTAAATACCGCATGCAAAGCTACTGTGAGCTCAACAACGCCTAAACTGGCACCAAAGTGACCACCATATACCGATACCTGATCAATGATAAACGTGCGTAATTCTGCACATAAATCGTGTAATTGCTCAGGACTTAGCGGTTTAAGATCTGCTGGGGAATTGATCTGCGACAGTATTGGGCCGGGTTTTATCAATGTGTATTTTTATATAATCAACAAATATAATCAAAATCTATTTTAATACGAGAAGTAAGGCATTTGTAAACATCTTATCTACACGTTATCCACCTGCTGGAGTGGAAAAAATAAGCTTTTTGCCTTGAAAACTACGGGCGAATAAGGCTAATTTCGTCCCGTGAGTTTTGAAATCAAGCTGCCTCTTTTTGAAGGTCCTTTTGACCTGTTACTGTTCTTTATCGAACGAGATGAATTGGATATATATGATATTCCGATTTCCAAAATAACGAATGATTTTCTCCATTATATACACCAGATGGAGCGTATGAATGTGGAAGTGGCCAGCGAATTTATTCTGGTAGCGGCTACTTTAATGCGGATCAAGGCTAAAACCTTGTTACCTAGACCACAAATAGATCTTTTCGGTAAAGAAGTCGATCCAAGGGAAGAGCTTATTGCTCACTTGTTGGAGTACAAAAAGTACAAATCCATTATCGGCGAGCTGGCTCAATTTGAACAGGATTCCTTGCAAAGAGAAAAACGCGGCAACATTCTCAGAGAGATCAAACAACTTTCGGAAACAAACAATGTGGAAGCCGAACTGCAGGATCTTGATTTGTATAAACTCCTCAAAGTGTATCAAAGAGTTTTGGTTCGATTTGAAGAGGAAAAAAACAAACCGGTTCACTATGTTACTCAATATCCTTATTCAATAGAAGGACAAAAGGAATATATTTTGAACAAAGTCATGGCTGGCAAAGGCCGTATTTCTTTTGTCGATGTCATTACAGACAATGCCACAAAAATTGCGGTCGTGTACAACTTCCTGGCTATTTTAGAATTGTTGCAGCTGAACAAGATCCGCATTTATATCGGAGAAGGATTTAATAATTTTTGGGTGGAAGAATCAGACGGCAGCGAACAACTGATCACTGATGCAAATACCAACGGAGAACCGGATAATCATGAATAGGAAAGCCCGAATAGGGCTTTTTTATTTTACCTTGTGCTTATGAAATACAAACAACAACTTTTTTTCATCATCAGTTTTATCGGTCTGCGCATATTGATGCTGATTCTTTATACTTTTTTTAAGCCTGCGCAACCAGGCCCTTACACTCCGTATATTTTATTTCTCTATTCTGTATTCGACATATTGATCCTCTTTTACCTTTATCGTTTTGTGAAGGGGATCAAACAACAACCGTTCAGTTTAATTGCAGTAGTATTGATTGTACTTGCTATTGCTTATCATCTCTTTCTTGAACTTTTCATTTTTGTCGAAACGGCTGATTTGACTCTTAAGGAAATTCAATTGCTGACCTTGCCTGTTAATATAATCACCATCATAGCAAGAATTATACTTTTAATTCAATTGATTAAAAACAATGCAACAGGCTCTTCCAAAAAATACTTGGCGGCACTTGGATGGAGTTATGTGTTTATCATGTTGGCTGCATTCGCCTCTCCATTTCTCTCTATGCTGCTTGACTATGTTCCAGATGCTCCGCTAGAGTTTGTTCATTTATTAGCAGCGCTTCCCTTGATCGTTATGATTATGTTATACCTTGATGAATTGAAATGGTATTCCAATCCATATGAATATATGGAAAGTCCTACGATAGATTCCAGTTTTTAAACTGGGGATTAATTTGACCCGAGATCATACCTCTATACACTTCCTGCGAGCATCGCAAATAATAATAAATGCGTGGAAAGAAGTTTAACCCTCTATTTATTTAATTAGATCATCTATTAAAAAAATCTTATTATTAAGCAAATTTTATTTGCCATGCAAAGCGAACAAGACAACGAGGAAAAACGTCTACAAATTCTCTACGAGTATCAAGTACTTGATACTTTACCTGAAGAAGAGCTGGATGCCCTTACCAAGCTTGCTTCGACCATCTGTGATACACCCATAGCGCTCATCAGTCTAATAGATGAACACCGTCAATGGATTAAATCCAAAGTAGGTGTAGAGGCTACAGAAACTCCAAGAGAAATGGCATTTTGCACACATGCCATTCAAGGTGATGATATTTATGAAGTGCCTAATGCGCTCGAAAATAATTTATTTTCCAACAATCCATTCGTAACGGGTGCTCCAGACATAAGATTTTACGCGGGAGCTCCACTTATCAATCCTGAAGGGTATAAGCTGGGCACCCTTTGTGTCCTCGACACGGTACCAAAACACCTTAATGAAAAGCAAAAAGAAACGCTGCGTATATTAGCGGGTTTCATTATCAATCAATTTGAGCTTCGCAGAAAAAGTCGGTTGCTTAAAGAAAGTGAACATAAATACCATCAACTCGTAGATGACATCCCCGACATTATTTATACTTCTGATGTCAATGGTCATTTCACTTATGTGAATCAAAATGTAGAACGCATTTTGGGATACAAACCTGAAGACTTGATCGGACGTAACTTTAAGGAACTGATACAACCGGAATACAAAGAAAGGATTGGCCTTTTCTACCTTCAACAATTTCAAAGCAAACAAACAGAGAGCACGCTTGAGTTTCCGGTGATCATGCGTAACGGCAAGATCAAATGGGTAGAACAAAAGGTGATGCTCAATTTAGAAGGAGATTGCATCAAAGGTTTTCAAAGTGTGGTCAGAGATATTGACCCACGCTGGCATGCAGAACAAACGTTGAAAAAAGCGCGCAAAGAGATGGACGAGGCGCGTACCATGCTTCAGTCGATACTTGATAATGTTTCATCCATTATCTTTATTAAAAATAAAGAGTCCCGTTATTTATTGATTAATAAAGAATACGAAAAGATAAATGGCATTTCATTAAAAGAGATTTATTTAAAAACCGACTACGACTTTAACCCCAAAGAGCTGGCAGATGAATTGTCGCTTAGTGATAAAAAATTATTTGCAGAAAAGAAGTCTATCACCTTTGAGCAAACCTTAGTCAGTCAAGGGAAAAATATAACTTTGTTGACTACTAAAGTTCCTCTATATGACGAACAAGGTGAAATTTATGCGCTTTGCGGAATAGCGACAGATATCTCAACCCAAAAAGAAATCCAAAAAATATTGGAAGAGCGTGACGAACGATTTACAACGCTGTTCCATTCAAGTCCTGTCGCCATGAGTGTCTCTTCCATAGAGCCGAGCATGATTGTAGAAACTAATAAAAGTTTTGAATTATTGACAGGACTAAAAGAGGAAGATGTCATTGGTAAAAATTCTACCGAAATGGGCATCATGTCTATTGAAGAAAGAGAACGTATTTTCCATCTTTTTAACAGCACCGGTATTGTAAAAAATCAAGAAGCGGTAATCTCAACAAAAGAAGGTGAAAAAAAATACATCTTACTTTCTTCCGAGATCATTGAAATCGATCAAAACCCATTTAGGCTGAATGTATACATAGATATTTCTATCCGTAAGAAATTTGAACAGGAACTTATAAAAACA
>JACMQM010000389.1 GCA_014376985.1 Cytophagaceae bacterium
CTCCAATGCTTGCGATTCCAACTTCACGTTGAGCTGCTCTAGTTCTACCGATTTTTCAGACAACTCTTTTGTACGCTCAGTTACTTTTTGCTCCAACTCTCTGTTCACTTTTTGACTCAGGGTCTCATTCTCTTCCAACTGCATAATGATTCTCGCCTGTGCCTCTTCCTTTTGAGCTTTCAAAAATCGGAAACGATCGCCGAGAGCGATGAACAAAATGCAGATCTCTAGAATGATGGCACCGTCACGGCTGTAGATGGCAACAATAGATATGTTTCCTGAAATATCTACAATACCCAAATCTTTTGTGAAGCGAAGCATGAATCCAAGAATGATAAAAGTATTGCCAATGATAAAAAAACGCGCGGGTTTAAAGCCGTCTTTATATACCTGAATAGATACCAAATAGACAAACAAGAAATGCGCTAAAAACAAGAAATAAATAACTGCTCCGGGATATGATACCAATTTATCTAACACATAATTGGCCAGATAAAAATACATGGAATAATTGATCCATTGATCGTACTTAGGATGAATCGTTTTACTATCTAAAAACCATTTAGAGTATAAAGTAAAAAATACCAGCAGCAATGGATTGGATAATATAAAACCAATTTGAGAAATAACTGGATGAGAAGACCAGAGGTATTGATACCCTATCCCATCGTCCAGCATAGAGTTGAAGCCCCACGAGAGCACATAGATGGAATAAACCAAATAGATTTTTTCTCCTAAAGAAAAATAAAGAATCAGATTGAGTAAACAGATGATCAGTATAATGCCATAATAAATACCAAGGAAATAATATTCGTTAAAGGCATAGGATGAAAATTCATCGTTGGATCTTATCTTAAATAAGATACTACCCACTACTTTGGAATGAATTTTCAGATAATAGGTGGTATTTTCATGTGACTTTAGATCGAGGTCCATGACTAAATTTTTGTGCAGGTAATTTCTGGAAGCGAATGGAAGCTTTAAACCTGTTGAGATAACTCTATACTGTCCATCGTTCTCTTCAGCGAAGAGCTCTACGTCATAGTGTCGGGAATCAAGGATTTCCAGAACCCATTTCTTTCGCTCTTTGATATCAGGTGCTACTACAAACTTAATCCAATAAGAAGCATCGGGATCTTCTGTATAAAGCTTATCGTCATACGTAAAGGCAGAAAGAGGAAGTTTCAAAATGTCAGCGATGGCCAACTTATTGCTTGGATCTCTAAATTTTGCAATGTAATTAGGAGCGACTTCAAAAAAATCGGTTTGATCTGTAATACGTATGACATCCGCAGCAGAAGATTTTTCCGTTGCAAGAAGCATCATTAATCCAACAAGAATACCAATACAAAACACTTTCATTCTTAAAAACAGCTGGTAAAGACGAAAATACAGTTTACAAAAACCAATTCAATGATACTTAAGTTCGTGATACAAAAAACAAAATCCAAATGATTTGTTCATATAGCACATTTTTTTCTACACACGCATCAAATTCATGAAACCCTTTAAATAAAAAAGTCCTTACTGCAGATCGTGCAATAAGGACTTCCAGTGCAAAAGGTATGCATTATAATTTCACCAACGATTTATTGACGATGCCTTTTCCTGTTGTAATGATGAGTAAATAGGTTCCTTGTGTCTGTGCACTCAAGTTGACTTGCAGCATTTGTGCTCCATTTCCCTTTTCAATATTTCCACTGTTATGTAATACTTTTCCTTTCATGTCAACAACCTTCCAGTCATATGTTCCTTGTATCCCTTCCCCTATCTCCATATCAAATACACCGTTTCCGGGATTGGAATACACAGTCACTAGATCTTCAGACAATCTTGTAAATGTAGCCGTAGGAATAGGCTGATATTCGAATGCTCCGATGTCCGTCAAGCCACTTCTGCTTTGTCCTGCCTGATCCAAAGTAGGTGCAGTATTAGCGGTGCCAGTGTTGACAGCAGGACTGGTAGAGAGTATAGCGATTGTTTGAGTAGATCCGCCATTGTTTGCCAGGACATTTGTTCCAAATACCGCTGACTTTGTTGAACCTGTTGTATTAGAAGATCCATTGAATGTAACAGAAGCACCTACGGTTCCATATAATCCATAACCAGAAATTAAGGTAGCCGCCGAACTGGTATACACATCATTTCCTGCGGCGCTACCTACAGAAATTGTATTCAATAGAGCTACAGTGCCTGATCCCGGTACGTAATAGATTCCTCCACCAGAGTTGCTCGTTACAGTGCAGTTTATCATGATCAAACCATTGTAAGAAGCGATTCCACCACCATCTAAACCATTATTATTCGCAATGGTGCTGTTTACAATATTCAATGATCCGTAATTGACTATACCTCCACCAGTATTGGTCGATATATTGTCAGAAACCGTGCAGTTTGTCATATTAATGGTGCCCGAGCCAGAGTTGGAAATACCTCCTCCCTGACTACTTGCACCGCTGATATTATTAGCCGTAATGGTACAATACTCCAAAGTAAGATCACCCGCGTTGGATATACCACCACCAAATTCATTCGTCAATTTCCCATTGCAAATGATAAGATTATGAATCAAGACTGTTTTACCAGCGTTAATCAAAAAGCCTCTGATGCCAGTACCACCTGAGATTGTAATTTGCTCTGCCTGCCCATATATAGTGATGTGATTATTCAGCGCAGGAAGACTAGCGGCTAAAGAAATCGTACCACCGTTGAAGATGTCAAATGAAATAATATGAGGAGCAGCGTCGGTAGCAGAAGCATCCGCATTGGCACTTGTAATAGCCTCTCTTAAAGAACCTGTACCTGCATCATTCAGATTGATGACGAAGTAACTTGTAGCTTGAGCTTGAGTAAACAAGCAGACTAATCCAAAGAGATAAAAAGACAGAAGAGTGGTTTTCATAAATTTAAGTGAAAGTCGTTTTTTAAAGTGCGATGATGAAGTTGCATAAAAAATGATATGCCAAGGCCGTTTTATACCGCTTCCCTATCCAATTTTAACGGCACTCACCAAAACAAGGTGGCTACATGTTCCGTTAAAAGGTTTAATTTGGGAAAAAATTTTTTTTCTTTTTGAACCTATTGGTGAGTAAATTTCCCTACATACAGATTTCCATTTTTAAAAAATGCATTCTAATACAACTAAGCAACAGACAAAAACAGCATGTGTTTTGACATCGTATTTACAAAACAAAAAGAGATGACAGAGGAGAACATAGAATTTTATTATACTCAGCCTGAAAGTGTGCAAAGCCATCTGATGAAGTTGGCATTAAAAATCAGTGGGCTTAAATCAATCATGAAATACTTTTCAGGATCTAAAACACTGATTAACCTGAGCAGCAGACTTACTCCCACTCCTGCTGTGAAAAGCATAGCCGATATTCATCGAGAACTTATCAATGGAAGGAATTATTTTACATTGTCGCCAAAAAACAAAAACACTGAAACAGTTATCTTATATTTACATGGAGGAGCATTTACCGTTACTTCACGCGTCCTCACTGGAACTTTATAAAAGATCTCATTCTGCAAACTCATTGTGCTGTTGTGGCTCCTGATTTTCCTCTTCTACCTGACTATGATTACAAACCAAGACTAGACATGGTTTATGAAGTTTACAACAAACTTCTTGAAACAACAGACAATAAAAACTTGGTACTGATGGGCGATTCTTCCGGAGGAAACATGGCGCTGGTGCTCGCTCAATTACTTCACGAAAACAATAAACCTACACCTGCTCAAATCATCTTGCTTTCTCCCTGGCTCGATGTATCCATGAGTAATTCAGTATTAAAAACAAAGCTTCCTCCTGATCCTCTATTGTCTTATCAGTCGGCTATAAAAGTAGGTAAGGCACATGCAGGTCATGCAGATACAAAATTCTACCAGGTGAGTCCTTTATATGGAAAATTAAAAGGTATAGGAAAAATAAGCTTATTCACAGGAACTCATGATATTCTTCATCCTGATGCGCGTAAGCTAAAAAAGATAGCACAAGAGCAGAACGTTCCCCTAAACTACTTCGAGTATAATTCAATGGTACATGCTTGGATGTTGTTTGATCTGCCGGAATCACAATTGGTCAAGCAGCAAATTGTTTCGCTTTTAAAGTCTCCGGTTTCTTAATTATTTCTAACCGTTACACCATCATGTTATGGATCATATTCTCATCTTTCTAACTGGAACCTGGTTTATTTGTTTTAGTAATTTCCCTATGTGGACAAAGGGAGATAAGCAGAGCCCTAGTTTTCACTACGAAATAGTTAGCCAATCAAAAGATAAATCTGTTTTATCAGATGAAGTAAGCTATATCCAAAATGAGAAAAAGAAATTCATCAAAGGATACGATACACAAAGTCGCTCCGATGTGAACGCTTTTGTATGGAGAGGAAAAGGACTCTTGAAATTACTAAGCAGTAATTGGAGAGTTGCGCTAAGAGATGAACAAAATGGTCAATGGGCGGTCATTTGTTTTTCTAAAACATTATTTACACCGGAAGGTGTTGACATTATCAGCCGCGAAACCTCTTTACCCAAAGCAACATGGGAGTTAATCAAGGTTAAAATGAGTACAGATCCATTATTGGCCAAACATCTCCCTCAAATTAAAGAGCTCTAAATAGTAATAATAAGGTGCATTAAGTGTAGAATGGTAGGTTTCTGCAACTATTCGCTTATACCTTCGTAGAACTATTTGATTGAATGCATTAATACTTTTTGTAATGATTCTACGAGACACTCTGTACGGTAAGTATACAAAGATCATTTTCTTTTTTCTTTGTTTTTATATTTTCAGCGAAACAAATTCCTTCGCTCAAAATGTAATGACGGTATTGAATGATGGAAACACAATGTATCAGCCGCGTGAGCAAGTTTATTACTTGTGGGATAAAGGCAATAAGCTAACACTACAACAAGTCCAATCTCCAGCGTTTAACAAACAGTTTATCCATGCAGGAAAATCAGCTATTAGTTTCGGAATTACAGCCGA
>JACMQM010000052.1 GCA_014376985.1 Cytophagaceae bacterium
AATAAAAAGACAATTTGTCGTGATAATAATCATTTTTTGGATTGGATGATAATTTGTAACTAGGGTTTGAGGAGGAAAATAGATATGAATTTTAATAATTATACAGTAAAAGCTCAAGAGGCTGTTCAGAAAGCAACAGAGATTGCAGGAGTAAACGGACAGTTGGGTGTTGAGTCAGGACATATTCTCAAAGGCTTGATTGAAGCGGATGAGAGCGTGTCTGATTTTCTGTTTAGGAAATTGAATATCAATAAGAATGTTCTATTAACCAAGTTAGAAGAGGTTATACAATCCTATCCCAAATCAAGTGGCGGTAGTACATTTTTAACCAACGACGCGAATCAGGTTTTTAACAAAGCATTGGCATCCATCAAACAATTTGGTGATGAGTATGTAGCCATCGAGCATTTATGGCTAGGTGTTTTAGGAGGAAAGGACAAAGCGGCTAACATCTTGAAGGACGCGGGTTTTAATGAAAAAGATTTAAAAGCGGCGATACAGGAATTGCGTGGCGGTAGTAAAGTGACCGATCAGCATGCGGAAGGTAATTACCGTTCACTGGAAAAATATTCGATCAATTTAAATAAACAAGCCCGTGCAGGCAAAATAGATCCCGTCATCGGACGTGATGAAGAGATCCGTCGTTTACTACAGATATTAGCGCGTCGTACGAAGAACAATCCTATTTTATTAGGTGAGCCAGGAGTAGGAAAGACCGCTATTGTAGAAGGTTTGGCGCAACGTATCGTTTCAGGAGACGTTCCGGAAAACTTGAAATCAAAAACATTGGTGTCGCTTGACATGGGATTATTAGTAGCCGGTGCGAAGTATAAAGGAGAGTTTGAAGAACGATTGAAGGCTGTCATCAAAGAAGTAACCGACTCCGATGGCGAAATTATTTTGTTCATCGATGAGATTCATACCTTGGTTGGTGCGGGCGGTGGCGAAGGAGCCATGGATGCAGCGAACTTATTGAAGCCTGCTTTGGCTCGTGGTGAGTTGCATGCCATCGGCGCCACGACGTTAAAAGAATATCAAAAATACATTGAAAAAGACAAAGCCCTGGAACGTAGGTTTCAAGCGGTAACAGTAGATGAACCCAGTGTTCAGGATGCTATTTCTATCTTACGAGGAATCAAAGAAAAATACGAATTACACCATGGTGTACGTATAAAAGACGATGCAATTATCGCTTCTGTAGAATTATCGAGTCGTTATATTTCTGATCGTTTCTTACCTGATAAAGCCATAGATCTTATGGATGAAGCGGCTTCTAAGCTACGAATGGAAATAGATTCCGTGCCGGAAGAATTGGACGAAGTGCAACGCAAGCGTTTGCAATTGGAAATCGAAAGAGAAGCTATTCGCCGTGAAAAGGATAAAGACAAAGAAGTTATTTTGTCAAAAGAAATTGCAGAGCTTACTGAAAGAGTAAACGAATTGCAGGCACAGTGGCAAAATGAAAAAGCGGTCATTCAAGGCATACAAAAATCAAAAGAACAACTCGAACAATTGAAGTTAGAAGCCGATCAGGCAGAACGCGCAGGAGATTACGGAAAGGTGGCTGAAATCCGCTATGGACGAATGAAAGAGGCGGAAGAGCAATTGGAGAAAATGAAGGTTCATTTTTCCGATTTGCAAGATGGCGGCACCATGTTGAAAGAAGAAGTTTCAGCAGAAGACATAGCAGAAGTAGTGGCTAAATGGACCGGTATACCGGTCTCTAAAATGTTGCAAAGCGATCGCGATAAATTATTGTTTCTGGAAGATGAATTGGGTAAACGTGTAGCAGGGCAGGAAGAAGGAATACAAGCCATCGCCGATGCAGTGCGCAGAAGCAGAGCCGGATTACAGGATCCAAAGAGGCCGATTGGCTCCTTTATATTCCTGGGAACAACAGGTGTTGGTAAAACAGAATTGGCCAAAGCTTTAGCGGAATATTTATTCAATGATGACAGTGCTATGGTAAGAATAGACATGTCGGAATACCAGGAAAAACATGCTGTTAGCCGCTTGATTGGAGCACCTCCGGGATATGTGGGATACGATGAAGGTGGTCAATTAACAGAAGCCGTACGTCGTAAACCATATTCTGTGATCTTGCTGGATGAAATTGAAAAAGCGCATCCTGATGTATTTAATATCTTGCTGCAAGTCTTGGATGACGGCCGTTTGACGGATAATAAGGGAAGAGTGGCCAATTTCAAGAATACCATTATCATCATGACCTCAAATGCTGGTGCGCATGTGATACAGGAGAACTTTGCCAATTTACATTCTGGTAATGAAGAAGAAGTGGTAGAGAAAACAAAAGCACAGGTAATCGCTTTGCTTCGTCAAACCATCAGACCAGAGTTTCTGAACAGGATCGATGAAATCGTAATGTTCAAGCCGCTTAGTCCAAAAGAGATCAGAAAGATCGTCGACATACAATTCAAGATCATTCAAAAGCGTCTGGAGGAAAGCGGCATCAAGATAGAATCAGCTGATAATGCGTTGGATAAATTGGCTTATTTAGGTTACGATCCTCAGTTTGGTGCCAGACCTCTCAAAAGGGTCATGCAGCGGGAAATTCTCAATGAATTGTCGAAAGAAATCCTTTCAGGTAAAGTCAAGAAAGACAGTATTATAGGGCTAAGCTTAGACAAAGAAGGAGATTTTCAGTTTACCAACTTGGATGAAGTGCAATTGTCATAAAACACGACATTCAATAAAATAGCCTGACACAGGTTAAAAAGCTATGCCAGTTTGTCACAAACAGGCCTACTGGCATAGTCATTGTAAAAGATAAGAAGATTTTAAAAAGAAAAATAACACAATTATGGGCAAAATTATAGGCATCGACTTAGGAACAACTAACTCATGCGTGTCTGTGATGGAAGGTAACGAACCAGTTGTCATTCCTAACAGCGAAGGTAAAAGGACGACTCCGTCCATCGTAGCGTTTTTGGAAAATGGCGAACGTAAAGTAGGTGATCCTGCAAAACGTCAAGCTATTACTAACCCTACGAACACTGTTTCTTCTATTAAGCGCTTTATGGGAAAAAAATTCTCAAAAGTAGGTAGCGAAGAAGGACGTATCTCATACAAAGTTGAAGGTGGCAGCAATGATACTCCTAGAGTACGTATTGGCGACCGTTTATATACCCCACAAGAAATTTCAGCTATGATCCTTCAGAAAATGAAGACAACTGCTGAAGATTATTTAGGTCATGAAGTGAAAGAAGCGGTAATTACAGTACCAGCTTATTTCAATGATGCGGAAAGACAAGCGACTAAAGAAGCAGGTCAAATTGCTGGTTTGGATGTGAAACGTATCATCAACGAGCCTACAGCAGCAGCTTTGGCTTATGGATTGGATAAAAAAGGTCAGGATTCAGTGATTGCTGTATTCGACTTAGGTGGTGGTACGTTTGACGTATCTATCCTTGAGTTGGGTGATGGTGTATTCGAAGTGAAATCTACTAATGGTGATGTTCACTTGGGTGGTGATGACTTTGATGACGTAATCATTACTTGGTTGGCAGATGAATTTAAGAACGACGAAGGCATTGATTTGCGTAAAGATCCAATGGCTCTTCAACGTTTGAAAGAAGCTGCAGAGAAAGCGAAAATTGAATTGTCAAGCACTGCTTCTTCTGAAATTAACTTGCCTTATATCATGCCAGTGAACGGTATTCCGAAACACTTGGTAAGAACATTGAGCAGAGCTAAATTCGAACAATTATCGGATTCATTGATTCAACGTACGTTGGCTCCTTGTCGTCAGGCATTGAAAGATGCAGGCTTGAATGTGAGTCAAATCAACGAAGTAATCCTAGTAGGTGGTTCTACCCGTATTCCTAGAGTACAGGAAGAAGTAGAAAAGTTCTTCGGTAAAAAACCTTCAAAAGGCGTTAACCCGGATGAAGTTGTAGCTGTAGGTGCTGCCATCCAAGGTGGTGTATTGACAGGTGAAGTAAAAGATGTATTGTTATTGGACGTTATTCCATTGGCATTAGGTATCGAAACAATGGGTGGTGTATTCACTAGATTGATCGAAGCCAATACGACTATTCCTTCTAAAAAATCTGAAGTGTTTTCTACTGCATCCGATAACCAGCCTTCTGTAGAAATACATGTATTGCAGGGTGCTCGTGAAATGGCGAAAGATAACAGATCTATCGGCCGTTTCCACTTAGATGGTATTCCTCCTGCGCCAAGAAGTGTTCCTAAAATTGAAGTAACATTTGACGTAGATGCAAACGGTATCTTGAATGTTTCTGCTAAAGATCATGGAACCGGTAAAGAACAAAAAATTCGTATCGAAGCGTCTTCAGGATTAACTCCGGAAGATATTGAGCGCATGAAAAATGATGCGAAAGTAAACGAAACGGCAGATAAGGCGGAACGTGAGAAAGTAGAAAAAATCAATCAGGCTGATTCTTTGATTTTCCAAACGGAAAAACAATTGACTGAGTACGGTGATAAATTGTCTGAAGCTAACAAAGGTGCTATCGAAGGTTCTTTAAAAGACCTGAAGGCTGCTTACGAAGCGCAAGACGGCAATGCTATCGACAGCGCCATGGCTGCTTTGAATACGGCATGGCAAAATGCTTCTCAAGAAATGTATGCTGAACAACCGCAAGGTGGTGGAGCATCAGGACAAGGAGCTCCAGCTGATAAAGACAGCGTAACTGACGTAGATTACGAAGAAGTACAAGGCGAGAAGAAATAGTCGTCTTAACATTCAATAGAATTAGCACAGCAGGATATTTTCTTGCTGTGCTTTTTTTATTATATTCATTTCATCAACCAACCCGCTAGTTGTATGAAAAAATTAACGTTAGGATTGCTACTTCTATTAGGAGCTGTATGTTTAGCTTCGTTTGCTTTTATTCATTCTTCGGAAGAACAAATTACAGGTGAATGGCTCACCAGTAATAAAAAAGCTAAAATAAAGATCTTTAAAAAGAACGAGAAGTATTACGGAACAATCAGTTGGATATTGGAACCGCTGAAAGATGGTAAACCTAAAGTAGACAGCAATAATCCGGATGCCGCAAAGCGAAATCAACCGCTCATGGGGCTGATACTATTAACTGGTTTTAAATATGCCGGAGATAATGAGTGGGAAGACGGCCATATTTATGATCCGGAAGAAGGAAAGACTTATTCATGCAATATGGAATTGAAGGATAATGGCAAGACATTGCATGTAAGAGGATATGTCGGTATCTCGCTGATAGGGAGAACGGATGTATGGACTCGTGTACAATAAACGTATTTAATTTTAACACATTGAAGAAAGTATTAGTTGACTTAGGAAAGCTCAAAGATCTAAACTCTGGTCTGGGACAGGTGTCTTTAAACTTTGGCCATGAGCTATCTAATGCTACGCGTTCTACTAACTTATCGCTGCACTTTTTAGTGCCGAGAAATTTTATAAATGAATTTGAAGAAGCCAATGTTCACTATTCAAAATTATCGCTGATCAAGCGTTGGTTTCCTGCACTGAATACAACTTACGATTTATGGCATGCCATTCACCAGGATTCCGATTATATGCCCCCGTCTGGAACTCCTTATTTATTGACCATACATGATCTCAATTTTATGTATGAAAAATCTAAAGGAAAAGCAGCCAAACGTCTGGCTACTATGCAAAGGAAGATAAACAGAGCCGAGTATATTACATTCATCTCACATTTTGCGAAAGCAGAAGCATTAAAGTTTGTTGACTTAAAAGGCAAACCAACAAGTGTAATATATAATGGCGTTAAAACGCCAGATAAAAAAAATATGACTCAACCTTCCTGGATTCCCTCCGGAGATTTTTTGTTTGCAATAGGAGTGGTGAGGCCTAAGAAGAACTTTGTGGTGTTGGTAGAAATGATGACCAAACCTGAACTAAAAGATTACTCTTTAGTTATCGCTGGTAATGACGATCATGCTTATGCTGGTGAAATCATGGAAGCCATCGCCAAACATGGCCTTGAAGATAAAGTAGTATTGACAGGCAGCATCTCAGAAAGAGACAAAAATTATTTTTATCATCATTGTTCCGCATTATTAATTCCCTCGCTGTACGAAGGTTTTGGATTACCAATCATTGAAGCCATGTTATGTGGGAAGCCTGTTTTTTCTTCTCGGTCTACCAGCCTGCCTGAAATTGGAGATGATAAATCATTTTATTGGGATTCTTTTGAACCCTCACACATGGCGGAAGTATTTGTTAGAGGGATGGAAGTTTTTCATAAAAATCCACATGCTTTTGAAAAAGAGCTGAAAGAATATGCTGCTCGATTTTCATGGA
>JACMQM010000053.1 GCA_014376985.1 Cytophagaceae bacterium
TATCTTCTTCTTCTTTATTCTATCAATGCGTTTAGTTATGTAAGCTAAATTACCGGACTGCAATCGAATCAAACTATGTGGCACTACTTTTATTTTGGCTACCGTTGCCAAATGCATGGTGAGGTCTTCTACTTCAGGTAATTCAGGATAATTTGGAGTGGATGGTTTTAGAATGTAACCTCCCCAAAGTCCAACTATAGTAAAACGCTTTGTAGCATTTTTGTCCTCACTATCTACAAGATGAAGGGAAAGCTTGGGTTGTACGCCTGTTACTGCTGTATGATTTTTAATCACCTCTTCAGCTAATTCATTCAATTGTTTTTCTTCAAAGGGAAGGATAGGAGGTACAGGTATTCCAAATATCTTTTTGCTACAAGCGGCATGAAAATCATGCGCTGAAGTAGTCAGTGGTTTATAGCAATACAAACATCTATTGTACATCATCATCTTCGTTTACAGGATGAACACTTACCGCACCAATGCAATCTTTGCAGCAAACTAACAATAACCCCATTCGATCACGTGGATTAAGCTTCCAGTTATGCTCTGCAATATCTAATAACCATCCTTCAGGAATTAATCCATCAAAAAAAGGAAACAATACTTTATCGGTGAATGCCTGCGATTGTAGCGGAAGTGTCAAACTAATGGGTTCCGCAAATACTGAATGGATGTATTGGTCATCGTATACAAAGTGATAGCCATTCTCATCCTGAGTCAACCAACCCGCTGTACGATCATGCATCTTTATTTCTGCTTTTCTATTAGCCATTAGTCAACGTGTTTTAATTCCACCGGCCCCATTTCATGACCAAACAATTGGAGTACTTGATTTACTTTGTCTAAGCGTAAAGTTTCTTTCCCTTGTTCTAGTTCACGAACAAAACGTACTCCAACTCCTGCCTTCACAGCCAATTCAGGTTGTGTGAGTTTAACAGAATTTCTCTTCGCTCTTACAAATTCACTGAGTGTCATATAGTATACCTTATCGGGTATAAATATAGTGAATATTGTAATATGTATACCTTATCGGGTATAATTAATAAAGAATATAAGTTTTAAATACCCGAACGGGTATAAAGTTCTGTAAAAATATAATATTTATACCTTAAAGGGTATAAAAAAAATGATATTTAATCACTACTTCGTAAAATCTAAAACAATTTTATTGGCTGCGTCTCTTTTTGATTGATCCACAATTTTGGCGTATACCTGAGTTGTTTTCAGTTCACGGTGTCCCAGCATCTTTGATACGGTATAGATGTCCGTTCCATTGCTGAGTTGTAGAGTAGCAAACGTATGCCGAAAGCAATGAAAAGTAATGTCCTTAGTTATGCCCGCTTTGATGATCCATTTGAATAAATGGTTGTTGATATGAGCGGAATAACTCAGGTCTTTAAAAACCTTATCGGTCGCTTCTTTGAGCTCTCCCAGCAAGCTGTAAGCCTGTTCAGAAATCGGTAAGACCTCCACGCCCTTCGTTTTCTGTTGCTTAAAATGAATAAAATACCCTTGCTTTTCAATGTATTCAATTTCACTCCAAAGCAGCTTTTGTATGTCAGAGAATCTCAATCCAGTAAGGGCAGAGAACAAAGCCGCTTGCTTCAAAATTGGAATGGTACATTCTGTTTTTACCAAACTATTGAGTTCTTCTAAAGTCAGATAGTTGCGTTGTGTTTCCGCTGGTTTGATCGTTTCTATTTTGGAATTTAGATTGGTGGCTAAATACCCGTCTTTATAAGCTTGCTTCATCGCTGCCTTTAATTTGTTGAAGTAAGAGACAGCCGAGTTTTGAGAGAGTGCAGTTTTGCTGCTTCTGTTGCTTGGACTGGTCAACAAGTATTCTTTGAAGTCCTCACAGAACCGTTCGTTCAATGCGGAAAAGGTCAACGTTCCTTTGGTGTATTTCTCTAAGTAGTGGTAAGCTGAAATCCAGTTGTCGTGATTAGAAGCTTTGCGTTTATTGGCTAATTGTTTGAAGTATTCGACAAAGCATTTTTCACCCTGTTCCTTCAATCGCTTTTGTTCCTTCTCAAAGTCGCTATAAATTTCCGGTTTGTTCAGGATGTTTTCACGCTTCTGTCTTATGCTTTCAGCAATATCCTGAGTCTCTTTATTGTGTTGCTTATCAAATGGATTTTTGGCTTTGTCAAACAAGTACAAGCCCAGAAACTCCCTACGGGTAGGCTTACCCGTCTTAGGGTCAGGTATAGCAGGGTAGAAGTCTAAGTATAAACTTTGCCTGTTACCTGAGATCGCTTTCGTTCTTAACTTTACTTTGATCGCCATTTCTGTTTTCAGTTTTTTATTTTACAACCTTGTATATATTCTCCTGAAACAAGGATGCTACTGTAGAAATATTTTACACATCAATTATCTTCCATGAGGATGAGGGAATCGCATTCTTGTTGTCTTTGTTAGCACACCGTTAAAGTCTCTTAATAATCCTATACGAACAATTAGGCCAAAATAATTTTTTATAAAAGAGGTGGTGTCACCACTATAATCCGTAAAACCTGCATTTATACCGATCGCAACTTTCTTACTTATTTGTGCCAAGATTGTACTTGAAATATCAAAGACAAGAGGGGTTTGACTACCTGCATAGTATCCTACACCGATTGAATATTCATTGCTTAAGAACTGGTATTGTGAGGCATCCAAAGTGAGTTTGGGCATAAATAAAACAGAGTCTCCACCTTTGTAACCAACTGCCAAACCTATATCCAATACAGAGAAAGACTTTCCACATTCAGCCATTAGCATGAACCTATTCGTTAGGTTACTATTGGCTCCATCATAAGTCAAATTTTGAATCCTGCCGTAATAGGAAGATTTAACTTTTATCGTGTCTTGGCTGTAAGAAGCTATTGATATGAAGCATAGCAAAAATAAAATTTTGTACATATTAAACAGTTTGATCAATAATAATTAAGCAAAGTAAGGAGAATGTATAAATAATTTATTCACTTCTATGTAGTTTAAAATTAGATGTATTGAAATAATTTTCATTGACCGTTTTATATTGATGACCATGCTTAACTGAGTAATTGATCGATTAGTGTTTTAGGTACAAAGGTATACCAACCATTTTTTATCCTTGGTACTTCATTTCTTCTAAGGAGTTCGTGCAAAGTCCGTTCAGCAATGCCGTATTTATTTTGTACTTCTGAAAGATTGTAACACTCTGAAATGTCATATTCAATAATCTGTTTTACAGGTTCTGTTTTAGGTACAATAGGTTGAAGTTCTTCAAAAAGAAGATCAACATCTAATCGTCTAATGATGATTTTCTTTTGTAAGATATTAACCGCTCTCAACCGTCCACTATGGATGATGTTATAAACTGTTTGTTTGGAACAACCTATCAATTTAGATACTTGCGATACACTGAGGAACTCCCTTGCTTTCAAATCTTCAATGGGTTTCGCTTTGATCTACTTCGTTTCTTTATTACTTGCTTCGATCTTTGATGTTCTTAACCTTGCTTTGTAAGCCCTTTTAGAACAACTATCACTACAATACTGAGTGACGGTAGTTCGTGCAATGAAATCGCCACTGCAAAATTTGCAGATCCTCTGTATTTGGATATTTGAACTCATTTTATGCTAAAGTGTATCAAAGTGTCCAATGATTTCGCCTTTTTAGTTGTCAAGGTACAAAAAGGTACAAATCACCCCTTCGAGGTACAAATAAGGTACAAATAATTGTAAGATAAAGGTATAGTATCAAAAAATACTTATTAACTTTCAACAACAAAAAAGCCCTATAATCAGGGATTTATATGTATTTCCTATACGTTTATTAGTGGGTTGTTTTGGGGTGTTACTTTCCAATACAAAACTTACTAAAAATATTCCCCAACAAATCATCCGCCGACACTTCACCAGTAATCGAACCCAGATGAA
>JACMQM010000054.1 GCA_014376985.1 Cytophagaceae bacterium
CTCTCCCGCCACGAACAAAAATTAATATGCGATAGTTGTTTGAGGGGAAGCGAGTGGCGAAAGCCCGGCCCGAAGGGAACGCCCAACTCCTAATTATTATTCATACAACAATCATTCTTATATCAACCTAAAAAATAAAAAGGGATGAGGCCAGCTGCCTCATCCCTAATCCCTAAAAAAAATCTCCAGAAGGGATGTATTGTTTATTCTTTTATGATGAGTTTACTTTCTGTTTGTGTCGAAGTGGTCAAGTGAAGAATATAGATTCCCTTCGCCAGAAATTCACCAATGTCTACACTGTTTACTCCAGTTTCAATTTTAGCACTATACACTATTTTTCCTACCGCATCTGTGATGGTCAATGAGGTATTTTTAAAATCTGCGTGCAAAATTAACGTGAAATAATTAGAGCTCGGGTTAGGCACTACAGTAAATAATTCTTCACTTAAATCGTTTTGATAAATAGCAATGATGTGACTATTGTGACGTGTGCCATCCAAATCATATTGGGCCAGACGATAATAGTTGATGCCTTGTAGTGGTTGTGTATCGTAAAGTTCATAAGTGTTTAAGGCAGCACTGTTCAATGCGCCGGTCACTCTTCCTATGATTGTAAAATGAATACCGTCAGCGGAGCGCTCTACATCAAAGTGGCTGTTGTTTTTTTCTGAAGCGGTACTCCAGTACAACCGTATATCATGTCCCTGATGCTTGCCGTTAAATTCAACCAGCTCAACCGGTAAAGAACAAAGTACAGAAACAGCTGTGCGGTTAGAACATGTGGTAGTGGTAGTAAAGTTTTGGTAATCGTAAACTAAGTTGGCAATCTCCAAACCGGCGGCAGCGGAAGCGCCTATAGAGGCCTGAGCATTAGAAAATACTGTAGTAGCCGAAGGATTTCCATCGAGCTGCATGGTAGGAGAAGTCAATGTAATTTTATATCCGCTTCCTTTTGGCAAGGTGGCATTTACCGGTATAGTGAAAATACCTCCAACGCACGTTGGCGTGTATGTTCCGGTAAAGATGGTTGCCCCTGCCCCGTTCTTAATCGCAACGGTTAGTGTACCGCTGCAGAATCCTGCTCTTGGCTTGATGTCAAAACTTTTCAATACTAATATATCGGTAAATACATTAATAGCCGGACTAGTATAACCACCTGATAGGGCAATAGCACTCCATGTGAAAGCCGCCGCTGTCGGGCCTACAGTACCGGATGCCGTTGCACTTGCTGAGGCAGCAGTGGCTACTTCTACAAATACGTTGGCAGGTTTTGAAGCGTCGTTGCCGACTGCGTAGTTAACAGGTGTGCCTACGCCTATGAGTTTGCCTGTTGGCTTCGGCCCGTCGTACCACAAGTACAAAGGTTCATTAGGATCGACACCCGTGTTATCCAGTATCAGATTAGGCGCTGTACAACTGACAGAACCACCAGCCGTAAGAGGAGCAGAAATCGTGAAGGTCATGATTTTGGTATAAGTTCTGGTGCAGCTCACAACATCCAGTTGCACGGTATAGGTATTGTTGGCTGTGAAGCGGATAGTTGGGCTCGTATCCGTATTAACACCGGATGTGAAAGACCAGCCTGTTGCAGGACTGACGGTCCAGGTTTGTGAAGTAACTGCTCCTGAAAAACTATAGCTTAATGGAATGTTAGTGTTGATACAATATGCGCTGCTTCCCGGAAAGGCCGTCAACGTGGAGGATACAAATGTTCTACTAAAAGTTGGTAAGCCTAATAATGGATAATAAGAATTGACAGATGCGATTTGCAATCCGGTGTTGCTGTAATTTGCTTTAGTGTATATACTATCGGGATCACTAATTACGCCAAGATAAGAGTTGGTGGCAGTGTTTTCGCTCGTTACATAAATCTTACGATCAGGAGCCAGTTGCAGTTGGCCAAAATTTCCTATACCGTTTGGTGGGGGCGACCAGCCTGTCAAAGTAGATACACCGGTACTCATATTGAGTTGGTAAAGTTGTCCGCCCAATGTACCGTAGTAGAGGTACGCATCATTTGGAGAAAATTCCAACCCGTAAGGATTGCTGATTGCTGTTTTAGAATATTGTAAGGAAGTAACAGATCCGGAAGTATTATCAAAATTGAATACTTCTACTATACCGGCGCCTAGATTCGTCAAGGCTAGTTTTGTCTGACAGCTGTTTACTTTCATGGAACTGATAAAGTCTGTCGCGCTGACGGCTGTTCCTACGTTGCTTGTTACCGCTGTAGTGTTTACAACTCCTGATACCGTAACATGAAATCCGTAGAACGTATTATTGCCCACACCGTGTGCCATGATCCAATAGCCTCCTACGCCATCTCCTAGTGCAGCGAGTTGTTCTGTGCTGACAGTTGGTCCCAGCAATGCGTTTACACTTCCGACAGCTAACGTGGATCCTGTTCTGGTAACAACATAGTAGTTATGTCCATAAGGTGTGCCATTAGGTGGATTCACATTGGCGGTGAAAATAAACCATTGATTGATATTGCTAGGATTAGGCACAATCAAAGCAGATTGTGCAGAAGAGAAATTTCCTCTCAAGCCGCTGCCACCCGGCACAACGGTACCGTTAGGATACCAAACGGTAATTCCATCGGTGGCAAAAATCAATTGTCCTGTTACAGGATCACTGATGGTTGCCGAACCTTCGTAAGTAAAGATGGGAATGGTAGTGTTGAGTACAGTAGGGGGATTGGTATTAAAATCCAATCCTGCTTTATTTCCAAACCACCAGATGTTGGCTTCATTTTGTGCGTAACTGCTGTGCTGTCCTATTACTAAGCAAAGCAGTAAGAAGTAAATAAAACGATGTGTATTTTTCAGAGCAGCCATGTTACTATTGTTTTGTTTTTACCAAGCGTATGCTTTGGATATTGTTGGAAGTGATCAGTGTACAAATAAATACACCGGCATTAAGTTGTTGTCCAGTTTGAATCTTGTTATTGATTATGGTTATCAGCTCATCTGAAAGCACGCGTCCACTCAGGTCAGAGAACAACACTCTGATTGTATTTTCTTCACTCGAAGAACACTTGATTTCAAAGGATTCTTCAAATGGATTAGGATAGAGGATAAAGTCAGAAGAAGATTGGTGTAGGGAAATGGTATGACTGCGAGTCGAAATACCATTGAAGTCGTATTGATGCAATCTGTAATAGGCAATTCCTTTTTCAACAGAGTAATCTGTATACTGATAATTCAACAGCACGTTAGAATTGTTATTTCCTTTTATTGTTTCGATTACAGTAAATGATTTACCATCTAGTGATTTTTCAACATCAAATCGTTCGTTGTCTTGTTCTGTTGCTGTGCTCCAATTCAGTACATTAGAAGTGTTATTGGAATATCCAGAGAATTTTTGCAAAGTGACAGGCAGCGAGCAGGGATTGCCAGGAGCAACCCAAGTACCCCAACTGCTTTGTGTGTACTGATACATGCAATCCAATAGAGAATAACAGGATGGGCTAGTGCCTGCGCATAAATTATCCTGCGTTAGCTCCCAAATGAAGATGCCTGCTGCTCCCTGCGCATAGGTATAACTTATTTTAGATTGCATATTGGGGCATCCGCTGCCGCCATTCCAATAAGTAGCATTGTATCGGGTGTTGACATTACCGATGCTATTGAACGGGATATTGCTATTGTCATAAAAACCGACTCCCATATTTATTTTAGAAGCAGGAATTGAAAACTGGGTGCGCCAGTCGTTAAATGATTTTACAAAAAGATTGTAATGTTGTTTACTGGTAAATGTACACGAAGATCCATCGTAATCAGGTCCATCGTACGACATGATGTTCATGAAGTCTACATAGCCTATTGTAGCTGCATTGATGTAATCAGTATGCGAATTACCCCAGCATACTCTAGGAGAAGTAAGATCTGTATAACCCCCACCTACTGCAATGCTAATTTCATAATGTTTACAGCTGGAAGTTTTTAATGCATCTATTTTTGTACGCATGGCTGCCAGCATGTTTTGATGCGCGTTGCGTGCAGAAGCTGTTTGGGGAAACTCCCAATCCAAATCCCATCCATCCAAATTATTAGTGGTGATAAAGGAAATGATGTTGTCGCAAAAAGTATTGAGTACCGTAGGGTTGCTACCTATGTATTCCAGTCTGTCGGATAAGTCCCAGTCAGACCCAGGCATCCCGCCGGTCACAATAAATAGTTTGATGGAAGGATTCGCTGCTCTTGCTTTTGCTATGACATCATTGAAACGTGTTGTGGTAAACCATACATCGTTATAACCCAATGCTCCTGCACTTTGTCCGGTAGTTGTTCGGGTAGGGTTGATGGCAAAATAATAGAGGTGAGTCAGTTTCGCATACTGTATATTCGCTGCACTTGCTGCGGTGTAAGCATAGTCAGGATAATAACCAATGATACGCTGCGCATATAGAGGAGATTGGGTATTCCATAAAAGAAATACCAGTAGAATAATCCATCGCTTATTGATCTTCTTTTTGTGTAACACAAGAATACGTTTAATTGTATTTTTCTAACAAAACAGAATGCTTGACTCAAGCTGGGAATCGATGAAGAAAAGGAGTTGTTTCTTTCAGCCGTTCATTTTGGAGAGCCATTGTATGAAGATCAATTGTTCGTACAGCGATTGCAATGGAATGAATTAAAAAAAATACAAAAGAGATACTGGTTTCAGTGTTTTACTGAAAGGAAATTGCGGATAAAAAAAGGGGTCAAAAGGTATGTTTTAGTGAAAGGAAGGCCATTAAGACCATTGCAAATACGACTTATTGCACTTAATGGGCGAACGGTATTTTTTCTTTAAAAATCAGGACTGAATGGAGATTAATGCCAGCGCAGCCCATCTATCTTCCTCTGTTCCTTTGCGTGAGCTTTTTGAATTTTTCCTTGATTCTAAAATTTTCTTGCGGAAGCTCCAGCAGGTTTCTCTGCGCAAAGAAAGGATATCTGAAAGCTCATCTACGGTGAGTGAGTTATCTTTAAGACTCACTAAATAGACCATATAGAAAGCCTTCGTTATAGGAAAACGGAGGCGGTGGAACAAGGTATCTGTAGTAGGAGATTCGTCATAATTGCATTTGGTACAGCGGCGACCAAATGGTGTTTTGCTTTTTCCAAAAGTGGTGTTGCTGCATTTTTTACACTGGTAGCCTTCTTTCCATTTTAATTCGGCCAGGTATTGCAAGCAAGATCTTTCATCCGGAAATACGCTGCTGAATTCGTCGAACCTCACATCTTTTAATAGGATGCGAGCCTTCTCAATTTCTTTAATGTCTGTTTGCAACTGACGGTTATCCAGGTCCAGCTTGATGTTCCATTGATTGGCCTGATCCGTGAGTGCTTTTAATTTGGTATTGGCCGCATTCAGGTCCTGGTTTTTTCTTTCTACTTCTTCGGTACGCTCTTTTACTTTTTCTTCCAGTTCCCGATTGACCTTCGTTCTTAACTTTTCGTTTTCATGCAATTGCTCGATGATCTTTTGTTGAATGGCATCTTTCTCCACCAAGGCCAATTCACGCTCTTCTTTAATGGTTTTAATTTTATCGCCTATGGCTACGGAGAATAAAATCATTTCCAATACCACACCGATATTATAACTGTAAACGGCTACTATAGAGTTGTCGATGAATCCGAAGTAAGTCAGTATGCGAACGATAAATCCCAGGAAGAAAAAACTGAAGGCCATTATGAAAAAACGGGCAGGCTTGAAACCGTTGTTATAAATTTTTATAGCCACGCTGTACACGATTATAAAAGGAATAGCAGCTGCTACAATGAGGTAGCCTAGTTGAGCGGGTTTGAAAACAAGTATGACCGCAAGCAGTACACAAGTCAGTATGATCATTCCTTGAATAACGCGATCTGTTTTAGGACTATTGGATTTCGTATTGAGAAACCATTTGGAATAAAATAAGGTCCAGACCACTAAACCAAAGTGCGCAAGTAGTTGAATGATTTTATTCCATTCAGGATGAGCAGGCCAAAAGTATTGAAAGCCGATTCCATCGTGGCACATGCTGGCAAGGGCTACACAACAGGCGTAGAAAACGTAATAGGCATAATATTTTTCTTTAACCGTGGTGTATAGAATCAAATTGTAAATAATCATCACGAGCATGATGCCATAAAACAAACCGAGCAACATGTATTCGGTAAGTGAATATTGGATAAAACCTTCGTATGATTTAATTTCAGCAGACAGGACAGTAGAACTGCCAGGCTCTATACGAGCGTAAATGATTTTCGGTTGATCAGAAATGGTAAGACTGAAATCAAGATTCTTGTGAACGATTTCACGGGAAGAAAAAGGGTAGGCATAACCGGATTGAAATTCAGTATACCTTCCTTTTTCATCCGGAAGGTAAAGCTTGATGTCCTTGATGTTGAAATCTAAAAACTCTAACAGCCAGTGGTTATTTTTATTTTGTGCGCCTTGTACAGTGAAGCGAATCCATACACAAGGATTTTTTTTCGCAAATAAAAATTCTCCACTGTGAGTGATTTCTTTGGCTTGTAGTGGTCTGAAGAGTTGATTTTTAATTTCATCAAAGGTCATTCGTCCTTCGTGATCCGGATAAACTTCCAGGTATTGAGCCGTGATCCGCTTAAAGTCTTTTTGTGCCGATTGGTCTGAAACCATTACAATATCTGCGGCCATGGAGGTTTTGCAGAAAATCAAAAGGAAGAAAAGGAAATAAACAGGGTAGGTATTTTTCATGGACGGCCGGAACCTTATGCTTTGTTAAATGTACGTAGAATGATAGAATAAGGTGCTAATTTGAATACGCATAGCTAACAAAATTTGGTAGATTGAGTTGTAAAAGCACTTTTGTTGTAATACAAATGCGGATTTTGATTATTGTTTTGATTTTGGATCATTAAATGTAAGACGTTACATATTTTTGCAGTACAATTACTTTTTAAAATACTTTTAGGCTTCACTAGAGCAGTTAATCTTAGAGAAAAAAGGAAGTAGAAACTGATCATACTTTTATTGCTCTCTCCTTTATTTGTTTGCTTGAGATGCAATAAATGTGAAGTAGGAGGGAATAGAGTAAATCTTGATTTACCATTAGATCTGAAATTATCCCTATATCAATTTCCAGAGCCAACTTGGTGGGTATTCAAAAGTAATATGGGAGAAAAGGATACTGCTTATCTAGGCTATTAATTATGGTTATGCTGATGGTACTTGTCAAGATCCAAAGGATTGTTGTACAAAGAACTGTTCTCAGATAGCAAATCAGAAACTTATTTTTGTTATTGACTCAGATGGCTTAGATAAGTTTAGTTCTTTTTATTCTCGTGGTCATATATTAACGACAAATTCTGGGAGTTCTTTTTTTTCAGTAATAGTTATAATTTCACAAGTCTTATCAAACAACAGTAACGGTGAGTGATACTGTACTTAGTGACGTAAGAGTATATTCAATTCCTGGCATTAATAAAGGCGATGCTGGTATTGATGCAGTATATTGGAGCTTAAGTATAGGATTGGTTCGTTATGATTATCAACAATTAGATAATAGTTATATTTCGTATGAAAGACAAGATTTTTAAATTGGTATTTGTAAGCTATTTCGTTTTTATAATTCTCAAGTGTGTGGTTTTATCTTGTGATTTCAGTGCACAGATATAAATACCTGTCGGAAGATTTTTTCCAATTTCGTAAGAACCGTTACTCACTGTTATGATCTCATTGGCATATACATTACCAATCAAATCATAGATTGTCAGTTGAGCAGTATCTTCTCCTTTCACACCTGCTACGGTAATGTTGCATTGGTCTTTGAATGGATTCGGACTTGCCAACAGCATCAATTCTTGCACACTGTATACTACTACTGTTTTGCTGTAGGTTGATTTTTCGTCTACGTCAAACTGATGCAAGCGATAGTATGTCTTTTCAGTGGCATTGGAAGCGTCAACAAAATAGTAATTCAATAAAGAACTGCTGTTGCCTGCACCGTTTACCCGGCCTATTGCAGCGTAAGTGCTACCATCAAAGGATCTTTCAATTTCAAAACGATCGTTATTGAATTCATTGGCTGTAGCCCATGACAATTCATTGCCTTGTGTAGTACTTGATCCAACAAAAGAAACCAATTCTACGGGAGCACTGCAAGACACCGTAGGAGCAACCCATGTTCCCCAACTGGCTTGTGTATGCTGATACATACAATCTAATAAAGAATAACAAGCAGGAGTAGTGCCTGCACAAAGGTTATCTTGTGTCAATTCCCAGATCATAGTTCCGGCGCCGCCTTGTGCATGGATGTAATCAATTTTGGCTTGCATGTTGGGGCAACCGCTGCCGCCGTTCCAGTAGGTGGCATTGTTATATCTAGTGTTAACATTACCTATGGAATTAAACGATGTATAGGAGTTGTCATAGAATCCTACTCCGATATTGATTTTAGAAGCAGGTATCGTAAAATCAGTTCTCCAATCTGTAAAAGCTTTGGTTAC
>JACMQM010000010.1 GCA_014376985.1 Cytophagaceae bacterium
AACCGTTATTTTTTCTGAAAAAATAAAAAATAAATTACAATTTACTGACTGTCAGAATCTTTAATAAAGGAATGAATCGTTACTTTACTCATCATTTTACGAGCACCTTCACGAATTTTAATAAACTCACGTTGCATGGCACAGCTTTTTTCGTCTGTACAATCTTCACAACGCTCATAAAAATTGATGGAAACACAAGGTAATAAAGCAATTGCTCCGTCGAACAAACGGTAAACGTCTGCTACAGAAATTTCTTTAGGATTCTTGATTAAAAAATACCCGCCACCGCTACCCTGCTTGCTGCCTACCATGCGCGCGTGCTTTAGCTCTAACAGGATTTGTTCCAAAAACTTTTTCGGAATGTTTTCAAGCCTCGCTATATCCGCCGTTTGAAGATGACCCTTGTTAAAGTTCTTCGCTAAACGGGTCAGCGCTTTCAATGCGTACTTGCACTTTTTAGACATCATAATGGTAAATATAATAAAAAGCTGAATAATCATAACCTACTTTACAAGTAGTATTTGGTTTCTCTACACCTAATCAACCAGTTCTATATTCTCTTCATCCATAAATAAGAATACTTCATAGAATAATAGCAAACAAATTCATTCTTTGAGGGTTATATTGATTGTTATTGTCTTAACTTTGGAGATTAATCTCCTCTTAATTACCAGTTTATTCTATACGGTGGCTTCCTACTCCATTAAAAATCTTGAAAAATTAACGGGCGTGAAAGCGCACACGATCCGCATATGGGAGCAACGTTATAACCTCATTTCACCTCAGCGCACAGGTACCAACATTCGCTTTTACACCGATGAAGAGGTTAAACGCCTGTTGAAGATTGCAGCATTATACAATCAGGGAATGAAAATTTCAAAGATCGCTTCCATGAGTGAAGAGGCTATCAATGAATACATTCTCAACATAGAACTTCACACCGGTAATGAACACGTGGCATTGGAAAAATTGACCATTGCCATGATTGATCTTAACGAAGAGCACTTCTTATCGGTATTTAATCCTTGCATTGAAGAGCGTGGTTTTAAAAATACCATGATCCAGTTGATTTATCCTTTCCTCCAAAAGGTAGGCGTCATGTGGCAGGTAGGTGATGTACATCCCGCACAGGAACATTTTATTTCTAATCTTATCCGTCAAAAATTGATTGCTGCCATCGATCAATTGTACACACCCAAAACCGAATCAGATCCTAAAGTCATCCTCTTTTTACCGGAAGGAGAGCTACATGAACTGGGTCTCTTATTCTATTCTTTCCTTTTACAGGAAATGAACTATCACGTTATTTACCTCGGACAATCTGTTCCTCCGGAAGATCTCGTGACCGTGGCAAAAAAGTACAACTGTCAACTTTTTGTAACCTCAGTCATTAATCCTGCAGCCATCAATTCTTTTTCTGAAACAATGTCTCTATTACATTCAGCTCTTGGTTCAGGTATCCGGCTTTATGCAGCTGGCTCTCAATTGGATCACATGGCTTCCCCTTCAATTCATAAAATCCCTAACATTCAAGAGTTTATCCAAGCTTTTAGTCGTTCTGTTTAACATTATTTAAAAATAATGAAACAAAATGATAGTAATCATTGACTTTCTAAGTCTTTTATGCCTATTTGTTTAACAATTAAATTATTTTGTTAAACAAAATAGCCATGACAGCACTAGAATTCGGTTACCTGCTTCAGCAATACGAAAAAAAACTAAAGCTTTACGCCTTAAAACTAACCACCAACTTGGACGATGCACAGGACTTGGTGCAGGAAACCATGTTAAAAGCGTTGAAGTATAGAAGTAAATTTTCCGAAGGCACTAACTTCGGCGCCTGGATGCACACTATCATGAAAAATACCTTCATCAATCAATACAGAAGAAGTCGAAAAAGACTGGTGACTACAGATGCTACTGAAAACCAAGTGTACATCAACAACAGTCGTTATACTTCCGACTATCCCTCCGATCATTTGACCTTGCATAAAGAAATTACAGACACAGTAGAACAATTGGATTACAAATACAAAGAACCTTTTCAATTGCATTTTGCTGGTTACAAGTACCAGGAAATTGCAGAACGCCTATCTCTTCCGGTAGGGACTGTGAAAAGTAGAATCTTCACTGCCAGAAATTTATTGAGCGTGCAATTAAGAGCTTACGCGATCTAAAATTTGCGATCGTTGACTGAATTTGTGACATTGAGGAATGGAAAAAGTAATACTCGTTGACGAGTCGGATCAGGAAAAGGGAGTGGAAGAAAAAATGTCCGCGCACCGTCGAGGCTTATTGCATAGAGCCTTCTCCGTGTTTGTCTTTAACGATGCCGGACAATTACTTCTCCAACAACGCGCAGCAAGCAAATATCACTCTCCATTACTTTGGACCAATACCTGTTGCTCGCATCCTAGACCGGGAGAAGAAACACTCGACGCCGCTCGCAGAAGATGCAAGGAAGAAATGGGTATAGAACCTGTCTTGCTGCATGCTTTTTCGTTCCTCTATAAAGTCACACTCGATCAGGGATTAATAGAACATGAATACGATCATGTCTACATCGGTATCAGTAACAAAACACCTTTGCTAAATCGCGAAGAAGCAGCAGCCTTCAAATGGGTAAATTTAAAAGAGGTAAAAGAAGATGTTGAAAAACATCCTGCACACTATACCGTTTGGTTTACCATTTGTCTGGATCAGGTAATTGAACACTATAAAAAAAATGAACACTGATATTTCTATTTTCTGGCATCGACGTGACTTGCGTATCCATGATAACGCAGGTCTGTTGCATGCTTTGCAATCACCTCATCCGGTACAACCTCTTTTTATTTTTGATACAAGCATTCTAGACAAGCTCGAAGATAAGTCTGATGCCCGTCTAACCTTCATCTATCAATATATTGAAGAACTCAAAGCGGCTTATGAAAAACACGGTGGTTCTTTGTTGGTGGAAATAGGAAAACCTAAAGACGTTTTTGAAAAACTGATAGAAAATTATTCTATCAAAGCGGTATATACCAACAACGATTACGAGCCTTACGCTATACAGCGTGATAAAGCAGTACATGATTTGTTGCATCATCAGAGCATCTCCTTTCATTCTTACAAAGACCATGTAGTATTTGAAAAAAATGAGGTTACAAAAAAAGACGAAACTCCTTATACCATTTACACGCCTTACATGCGTGCCTGGAAAGTGAAGTATACAGAACAGCAGACAACTGCTTTCCTTTCGGAAAAAAGGCTCGACCGTTTGTTGAAACAAGATCCACTGCCGCTGCCTTCATTAAAGAAAATAGGATTTACAGCCTCTGAAATTGCATTGCCTTCTCAAGAAGTTTCTGTTGGTCTGATTAGGGAATACGATAAAACACGCGACTATCCGGCTGTTCATGGTACTTCTCATCTAGGCGTTCACTTTCGATTTGGCACTGTCAGCATCCGCCAAAAAATGAAACATGCGATGCAGCTCAACGAAATATTCTTCAACGAATTGATCTGGCGCGAATTTTATCAGATGATTATTTTTCATTTTCCTCATTCAGCCAAAGACTCTTTCAAAACGAAATACGATACTATCGTTTGGCAAAACGATGAAAAACTATTCGACAAATGGTGCAAAGGAGAAACCGGTTATCCCATTGTAGATGCAGGCATGCGTGAATTAAACACGACAGGTTTTATACACAACCGCGTACGCATGGTGGTAGCCAGTTTTCTCAGTAAGCACTTACTCATTGACTGGCGTTGGGGAGAAGCGTACTTTGCAGAAAAATTATTAGACTATGAACTCGCCTCCAATGTAGGCGGATGGCAATGGGCCGCTGGTTGTGGTTGTGATGCGGCACCATACTTCCGTGTCTTCAATCCTTTATTGCAAGCCGATCGATTTGATCCGAAACAAATCTATATAAAAAAATGGGTACCCGAATTCGGAACCGCTCAATATGCGAAACCGATCATAGAACATGTCTTCGCGAGAAACCGCGCCATTGCTACTTATAAAAAAGCTTTATCATGAGTGTACATTCCTTCGAAAAAAAAATCGTCTTGCAATCCACGCTTCCCGAAGCCTGGGCTTTCTTCTGTAATCCGGAAAATCTCAAACTCATTACGCCCGATGAAATGGGGTTTGATATTGTAGGTGAGGTGCCTAAAAAAATGTATCCGGGTTTATTGATCCGCTATATCGTCAAGCCATTATTTGGTATTCCCACCACTTGGGTTACGGAAATTACACATGTACAGGAACCTAACTTCTTTGTAGACGAACAACGCGTCGGACCTTACAACATGTGGCACCATCAGCATCATTTCACAGAAACACCGGAAGGTATTCTCATGCATGATATCGTGACCTATATCCTGCCTTTTGGCTTTCTGGGGGATTTGGTGCATCCTCTTGTAAAGAACAAACTGAATCGTATATTTGATTACCGCACAACCAAAATTGAACAGTTGTTCGGCAATAAAAAATAAAGCCTATGAGCACGGATCACAAAAACCAAAACATTGTCTTCTTCGACGGCGTCTGTGGCTTGTGCAACCGTGCCATTGATTTTTTAATGCGTCAGGATAAACGCAAGGTCTTGCTCTTTGCTCCGTTACAAGGCACTACAGCAACAGAACTACTTCCCAACGGTGAGGCTTCTTCCTTGAGCAGCATGGTGTACTATTCCAACGGAAAAATCTCCTACAAAACCAGAGCAATTTTAAACTTACTTTGGGACATGGGTGGCTGGTGGACGTTGACTGGTCTTTTCCGAATCATTCCTCCTTTTATCCGTGACATTTTCTACAACATCATGGCAGCAAGCCGCTACCAATGGTTTGGAAAGAAGGAGACGTGTCGCATACCGACGAAGGAAGAGCGGGCGAGATTTTTGGATTAATTTTTCGCACGATCATTGCACCAAATCAAACTCATCAACCCTTAAGGCTATGAGTAACAACATTGATTTCATCAACCCTTACGAATTATTAAAAAATCCCGCGTTTTCTCAAATTGCTATCACCAAAGGAAGTGGGGATACGATCTACATTGGTGGGCAAAATGCCATCACCAAAGATATGGAAATAATTGGCAAAGGTGATATCACTCAGCAAACAGCATATATTTTAAAAAATATTGAAACGGCTTTAAAATCCTGCAATGCTACTGTAGACGATTTATTTAAATTGAACATTTACATTGTACAAGGTCAGGACGTAAAAAAAGGATTTGCCGGCGCGCAAAGCTTTTTGAAGAAACTAAACCATCCACCTGTCATTACAGGAATTATAGTAGCAGGTTTAGCGAACCCAGATTATTTGGTGGAGATTGATGCGATGGCTTTTAAAGGAAATCAGTGATTGTGAAATAGGTTGAAAATAGTGTCCTAATATGCCATAATTATTGCGCTAAGATTAATCATTTCCAAGAAGCTAACAAGTAACGAGCTAATGAATACCAAACCTGGCGCGGATGTTCTGGAGGATCATCCGTAACTTTCAAATAAAACAATAAAGAGTACAAAAGTGAATATGGATTTGCAATCCATACATCGCATATGGTTTTACTAATCGCTTATTCATGCTTTCAAGTCGGGATCACAGATCCCGAATGTCAGCTTGGTTAATATTACTTTTAAATAAGTCGCGGATGATCCGCCGAAAAAGCGGAACATGCGTGCCCGTTTGGTTTAATATGACACGGGTAATAATTAAAGACTAGAATTTTGGATTTCCTTTCTGTGATTCGATGGGTTGATGATGAAAGAACCCTCAGCTTAAGCTCTATGGCTATAGGTACCATTTGAAACTGGCGCCAACTAGGGGAAGATTTGTTTATCATATTTTTAACATCACAAACTAAATCTTACAACCACATCAGCGACCAACAAATTTCGCTTAGATCCCGAACAATTCCTGCCTTATCTTCTTCCTAAGCCGTCAAGCCTGATTTTTAAGGACATATCTAGGATCAACCCTCCGTTTTTTAGACGTTACAAGCTGTTTACATTTGTCCTACCGTTTGTCATATTGATAGGAAAAGAATTAAGCGACAACTTGTGATCGCCATTAACACCTATTCACCCCATCATGAGAAGGCCTTTTATCTACGTCCTCCTGCTATGGACCTTATCCATGCTCTATAGTGAGAATTCATTCGCTCAAACGGTTTTTACACGTTACAACCAGGCTGGTTATGAAAGCTACCGTCCGTTTAAGCGATTGATGGTGAATTCCAATACCAGCATTGCAGGCAGAGCATGGGACATCAAGAACATACGAGAGAGCAGGTACCCACAACGACGAATCAGGCTGGTCGCAGGCTACAGTGGCAGACATTGACATGCAAGGTGGTTGGTACGATGCAGGAGATTATTTGAAGTTTACAGAAACGATTGTCTATTCTGCCTATAATCTATTACGCGCTTACGAAATCAATCCTGGTATTTTCCAGAAAAAAATTACTCCATCACTTCTTACGTAGACATTGTAGACGAAGCGCACTTCGGTTTAGAGTACCTTATGAAAACCATGCCGGCCGGCCGCACCGGAGAATTTGTCATTCAGGTTGGCAATGCAGACGATCACAACAAAGGGAACAGACTTGCCGAGAACGATGCGCTGAATGGAAGTAGACCTTGCTACTCGGCCTTATCCAGAACTCAAATGGGCTTGACAGTTGCCGCATTGGCACTGGGCGCAGGTACATTTAACGCATTAGGCAACACAACGGACGGCACGCGTTAAGTCCCGGAGGGCCACAAGCCCGCTAGACATAAATCGATGTGGATGGTGAGTCCCAGAGGGACGATAGATTTGTTTAATAACATTGATGATTCGATCAGAAAAAAAATAAAAATCATTTCAAGCGCACCGCTTTCACCACAAAACTCTCTCCGTTTCCTCCTTTAAAAATAATCAAATAAAGATCTCCTCTTTCCACCAATTTGAATTGCTTCTTCACTTGCTCCGTTGTGACGGTAGCATTGCGGGTGAGTACATGAAAATCTCTTTCCTTTACAATCAGCGAGGTAATGTTGCTTTTACTATACGGCTTTACGAATTCGATCTGAAATATTTTTCCGGGGAAATTTTCTTGTAGTTGTTCGGAAGTATAAAGGTGCGTATGTGCCTGAATCTTTTTGACCTGATGATCAATCGCGGTTTTTTTAAAAGCGCCCGCTTTCAATAAGGCAACATCTGGTTCATACAAATATTTTAAAGGATCACTGAATGCCGGTGAAGCTGACTGTTCTTCCGATGCATAAAAACTGTATTGTCTTTCTTCTCCGCTTTGCAAGAGAACAGCATGAATGTGTGGCTCTCCTGTATATCCCTGTTCCAATTGCAGCAACACTTCTTTGCATTCGTTGCGATCTGAAACGACAAAAACTTCTTTTACTTCTCCGAGCTCTTTGCACACCGCAGAAATATCTGTCATGGGTGACAACTTGATCAGGATATGATCTGCTGCTTTCCAAAACTGTGGTTTCAATCCGATGATGTCCGGCTCCCAGTCTTTGTAATGAGATAAGCGCTTGCCTTCTTTCCTTCTGGACGGATCAATGTAAATCAGATCACTATGTCCTTTATAGTTTTCCAGAAATTCTGCGGCAGTAGCGCATACCGGTTGAACATGTTTTGCGTCTAGTGCGTTGAAATTATGTGCAGAAATTTCTAATAATTCTTGCTGAGGTTCCACATAGATCATCTCTTTGCATTGCGTACTGAAAAAATACGTATCAATGCCCATGCCTCCGGAAAGATCAATGATTTTATCTGCTTTAATAATACAAGCTTTAAAACGCGCGGTAACTTCCGAAGAAGCTTGTTCCAGAGAAACAGCCGGCGGATAAATGATGTGGCTGTTTTCATAGAAGGTTGGAAATTTTTGTTTGGCTGTTTTGATGCCTTTCAGTTGACGCACTAATAAACGTGTATCCCAACCTTTATTAGCCAACGCCTTAGACAGCAAAAAACTCTCTGCGTCTTTCTCTTCGTTGTCTTGAAGAAAGCGGATCGTTGCTGCATCAAATAACCAGTTGCTGTTGTCTTGCGTCACTTTAATAAATAATATGATCAGCTAAGTTAACAGGAGTATCTGACTTAAAAAAATCCTCTCTGTTTTCAGATTTCAGTTCTCAGTTTTCTCTTCTACCAGCTGCTTCCCGCTCCACCACCACCGGAACTCCCTCCACCGGAATTGCTGCTACCAGACCTGGAACTTGAGCTAGAACTCGAGCTGCTGCTGGATGAACGAGTCAATCGAACAATGGTATATTCTTCGACACTTATTCTTTTGCAGTACATACATTTGTATGTTTTCTCTCCGATGCCACTGCTGTCATAAGTCGCTGCTACTTTAGTAATATCCGATTGCAGAAAAGAGGCTTTAGTACCACATGAAGAGCAAGCCTTATATTTTGAAAATTTGGAATTGTATCCTAATGCATCATGCGAATGGCAAGATGGACAAAGCCAAACGTCGTAATCTACAGACTTGATAGATTCTTCCAGTATCTGACTTTTTTGAAGGTGCTCCTCCTCTTTCTTTTCATCTAATAAAATCATGCTCGTCCCACATTCAGCACAAGCACGTTCATGACGGCGAATGGCTTTTAATTTTGTATTGTTTTGACCATCGGTAAACAAAAAAGGGATCGGAAAAAAAACAGCCGCGATTCCCCAGTTATCAAAGTATCGATTGAATTGATTGTACTGATGGAAATAATCTCCTTCTTTATAACTGACTGAATACGCTTTTTTACTTCTGGATTTTTTATCTACCAATGTCAGTAAAATCATAGCGTACGCGCCGCCAATCAACGTGGCGATGTAATAAGAACCATGATAGAAATAAATCATCCCTCCATAAAATGCAAGAGGAACAAAGAAATAAAGCAGCAACCAACGCCAACGGGGAATGGTCAGTGAAACATTTCTTTTCTTGGCTTCGCTTAATTTTGCATAATCTTCCGTGAAGGCGCCTTTTGATTTTTTTACAAAATAAAATACACTCATGAACAACAAGTAAGGCACCGCCAGAATCCAACCAATGATCCTTCCCAAAGACTGAGGATCCTCTTTGTGAGTATCCTGCAAGGCTGTTTTATTCTCCGGATCGTTTAAAATTTTA
>JACMQM010000011.1 GCA_014376985.1 Cytophagaceae bacterium
AACTTCTCGGATGAAACTCCTTCACCACCTGTTTTAGATAATCTCTGTCAAGGTGCGTGTAAATTTCCGTTGTCGTAATAGATTCATGCCCCAGCATTTGCTGCACAGCGCGGAGATCGGCTCCTCCTTCAATCAAATGAGTGGCAAAAGAATGCCTGAAAGTATGGGGACTTATATTTTTTTGAATGCCTGCTTTTTTGGCTAACCCTTTGATCAATAAAAAAATCATGACCCGGGACATTTGCTTTCCTCTTCTGTTCAAGAAAACAACATTCTGACTGGCTTTATCAACCGGTACGTGAACGCGCACTTCCTCTTTATATATCTTAATCAAATTTAATGCGGCTCTTCCGATAGGAACCATTCGTTCCTTTTCTCCTTTTCCGATGATTTTTAAAAAGCCCTCTGAAAAAAAGATATTTGTAATTTTAAGGGTAATCAATTCACTGACCCTTAACCCAGAACTGTACAAGGTCTCCAGCATGGCGCGGTTCCTAAATCCTTCGGGAGTAGATACATCAATCGCATCAAACATCTGTTCTATTTCTAAATAATCCAGAGTATCTGGAAGTTTCCTGCCTAATTTAGGACCTTCAATCAATTCTGTCGGATCTTTATCCAGTAATTCTTCGATGAGTAAAAACTTATAAAAAGATTTGATCCCAGAGAGCATCCTGCCCTGACTATGCGCACTCAAACCCAATTCATTGATGTATTTTAAAAATGCCTTGATGTGATCTTCTTTCACGGCTAAAGGACCAGTGGATGAATTGGAGATGTCTAAAAACTCTTTTAGCTTTACAATGTCTCGTAAATAGGCTTCTACAGAATTCGAGGCCAATGCACGTTCCAATTGTAAATATTGCTTAAATTGTTTGATGAGAATATCCCAATTCATGTTCTTTCGAATGCTAAACTAAACATACAAATGAAAATCATCATCATCAACGGACCTAACCTTAATTTACTTGGTGTAAGAGAAAAAAGTATTTATGGTGATCAATCGTTCGATTCATTCCTGGAAACTTTGCGCAAGGAATACAATGGTCAAATTGATATCGATTACTTTCAGTCCAACACAGAAGGTCAATTGATCGATAAGATTCATGAAGTGGGTTTTAGTTATGATGGTATTGTATTGAATGCAGCAGGCTATACACACACTTCTGTGGCATTGGGAGACGCTATTGCGGCGATCAGAGTACCGGTGATTGAAGTTCACATTTCCAACGTACACGCCAGAGAAGAATTCAGACACAAGAGCTGTATTGCCAAATATTGCAAAGGAGTTATTGCCGGTTTCGGACTGAACAGTTACCGTTTGGCTTTGATTCAATTCCTGTTGCCTGCTTAATGGTATCCTTTTATCCTGGGCCTTCGCGATTAGATCCTTGCTTGGAGCATTACATTCATGATGCGTTCCAAAGTGGTATCTTGTCACAGAACCACCGCAGTCCTGCCTTCATGCAACTGTATGAAAATACATGGACAACGGTTCGATCTTATTTTGAGGTACCAGATGATTACTCTTTATACTTCGTTTCTTCTGCTACTGAATGCTGGGAAATACTAAGTCAGGAACTCGGTCAACTTAAAAATCTACATCTATATAATGGTGCTTTTGGAGAAAAAGGATTTAACATCAATGCATCCTTTCATCCTAATACTGTTATTGGATTGCCTTTTGATCAGGAAGAAAATCCTGCTGCACAAACCTATTCAGCAGAAGTGATTCACCTGACCCAAAATGAAACAGCAAACGGAACGCAGCTTTCTGCTGTCTGGCTGAAAGTACTAAGAAAAAATAATACTACTGCATTCATTACAGTGGATGCCACTTCTTCATTGGGCGGACAGGCTTTGCCAATGGCTTCTGCAGACGTTTGGTTTGCTTCCGTGCAAAAATGTTTGGGACTTCCTTCCGGCATGGCGGTATTGATTTGTTCGAAACGATTAGTTGATTTTTGCAAGAAAAATAATTCAGGCTATTACAATAGTATCACATCCTTAGAAGACCAGTTTCAAAAAAGACAAACGACACATACTCCTAATATTTTAGGTATTTATTTATTATACCGTGTCTTAAGTGAACGATTGAAATTAAACGAGCTGCACCATACCTTAAAGCAGCAAGCCAGACAATGGTACGAGCTCATAGAGCAACATGCTTTGTTTGAGTCACTCATTTACAACAAAGACGTTCGATCCGATACGATCATCACAGTGAAAGGGAATCCTTCAGACATTGAACGTTTTAAAAATCATTGCGCCGAAAAAGAGTATATCATCGGCAATGGTTATGGAGCAGACAAAAACAGCACTTTTCGGATTGCTAATTTCCCTGCTCATCAGGCAGCAGAAGTAGCTTTTCTACAACATCTTTTAATAAACTTTAAGTGAAAGAAATCATTATCTATACCGACGGTTCCTCTCGAGGCAATCCAGGACCTGGAGGCTACGGAACGGTCATGTTGTACAAACAATACCGCAAAGAACTTGCTGAAGGATTCAGAAGAACAACCAACAACCGCATGGAATTGTTAGCGGTCATTAAAGGATTAGAAGCTATTAAA
>JACMQM010000055.1 GCA_014376985.1 Cytophagaceae bacterium
ATCGTCATTGATTTCAAAACGAAGCATGTGCAATAGTAATCCTCCTTTTTTATAAGTAAGCCGGCTGTCAAAGATACGACCTGTATTGGTGGTGTCGTCTACATATACGCTGCCAGTGGGCACAGATGTGGCTTCCTGATGTGCATTGTCAAGCCAATCCTGCGCATTGGATGCAAGATCTGTTTGGTGGTAGAGGTATTCGCTGTAGGAGGCAAAGCCTTCGTTGAGCCAGATGTCTTTCCAGCTGGCACACGTCACATGATCGCCAAACCATTGATGGGCCAATTCATGTGCCGTCAATCCTGTGAAGAAATCATTGACAGTAGTCATGGTTTGATGCTCCATTCCTCCGCCGATGGGCGCTGTACAATGTCCGTATTTTTCCTCATGAAAAGGATACAAGCCAAACAGGTCGGAAAATGTTTCGATCATATCCGGCGTTTTGTCGAGTTCTGTTTTGAAATAGGGGAGCGCAGCCGGATCGGAATAAATGTAATTGACTACAGGAATAGTGTGCGGAGCACCTGCAGGATTTGCATAGATTGTGTAATCAATAAATTTTCCTACAGTAAAAGAAATCAGGTAATAGGCGATAGGGTAATTTGATTTCCATTCGTATCGGATTTTATTACCAGGTAAGACAGTGGTGTTCTTCAGCAAGCCATTAGAACCCGCTTTGTTTTCATCTGATGTTGTGATGCATACTGAGACTGAATCTGCTTTGTCTGTCAAAATTTGTTTGACAGCAAACCAGTGGTAAGCATTAAATGGTTCGCTGAGCGTCCAGGTGATGCGTTCGTTGCCGAATGGTTCCGCATCGTTTCCTACACCTCCATTAGGAGTACCCGAATAATAGACATCGGCTTTTATGTTCGATCCATTCATCAATGAAGCCGGTAAGGTAACAGTAACAAACGAATCGGTACGTGTGAAAGGAGACAAGGATCCATTGAAACGAAGCGAATCAATGGTCATTTCGTTTCCCAGTTCAAATACAAAAACAGACAGTGGCCCATTTACTACCTTCGCCTGAAGCGTAGTATGTCCGGAAAGAGCAGTAGTGCTGCGCTCTGCTGCAATATCTAGTTTATAATAATGAACATCGTATTGATCCATTAATTGCAATATTTCCAGAGAAACGGAGGTACGCGATTGTCTTTTGTTTGTAAAAGCCGTGGATTTGGAGCAATGAACAGGTTGCTCTTGTGCCTTACTTTGACAGACGGCTATCAATAAGAGGAGAATAAAAATGAACGTTCTCATATCTATGAATATAAGTTTTTTTTCAGAGGAATAAAAACGTTAGGTATGAATCAACTATTTAAGAAATCTTTGAATTTATCAGTAGTCAAAACCTTCCAAATTATAAATAGAGCTAAAGTGATTTTTAGAATAGTGGCAACAAAAATAATAATCGTGCCACCAGGCCAATGCATTCTTTGGAAAAAATCCCCTATTATGATTAGTATAACGGTTACAATAAAAAAGACAATGATGTATTTGATTTTCATATTACTTATTTTTAGATAACGCTAATTTCATGTATTTCTTTAAATTAATATTCAAGTCATTTGACTCGTACAGACAGAAATGATGAACATACGTTGTACTGCTCACTTGTCTTGTTTTGAAAAATAGATCCGGATCCTCATGTAATTCGGACATGCGGAGTACGCCGCTGACGAACGTTTTGCTGAACTGGTAAATGTAACAATATCTTTTCTCACCGAATGCAACCGTTGTCTTTGTCGTTTCTACATAGTCGGCTCCGATGGAAACGTAATAATTGTAGAACTGAAGAAATAACTCTACCGACAAAGGTGGTTTACCTTTTAGAAAAGAAGCGATATCTTTAGGTAGAGTAGATGACATAGTAGTATAGGGACGAGCGAGGAGGGACGAGAGACGATCTCCCTGCTCGCCCCTCCTCGCTTCTTAGTTGTTGCTTTCTTTAATCACCATAAAATTGGCTACCCACTGGAATGCAAAAATACCAATGATATAAATCGTGGCTACCGTTCCCATGGTTTCTTGTTTAGTGAATACATTGTATATAGCCAGACTACCCATAATAGCTAGCGCAGCGGTGTAGATCACTAAAACATGTTTGTATTTTGTTTCTGCAAACATCGCGCTTAATGGAATCATCATCGTCAATCCAAAAACGGCAACAGGAAGCAGCTGTCCATAATGTGTAATGAAATAGCCGACAGTTGCAGCAAGGAAAATAAAGGCAGCGATGCAAACGAAATTAGAACTCAATATTTCTTTTTTGGAAAGCAGGTGTTTTCCATATTTATTGAAACGCAAGAATAAATTACTAATCGGCGTAATGACCCAGGTAGAGAAAGCCATCAAAGCAATGATGATGATCACCGGAGTCAGGTAAGGCTCTAGTGAAGGATTGCTACTGGCTACTGTGCGTAAGACTCTAAATCCAACAAAGAAACCTATGAATACTACCCATTGGTATTTAGCCGTTAGGTTACTGATCCAGAAAGAATATTTGAGGAACCAGCGGTAAGCAACGTACCGAGCTTTTATGGCTTCCGCCATACCGATCTGAGCATACTCCATGTTGGGATTATTTTTCAGCGCTTCCGAAAAATGTTTCAAGGCTTTGGTATGATCACCTTTCTCCAACAAGTTCCATCCGTAGTTTGCATGCGTATGCGCATTATTGGGATCTTCACGCAGGGCGCCTTCTATGGTTTGATGAGATTCTTCGTGACGATCCAATTTCAGCAACGCTGTGCTTCGCGTATTCAATGCGGAGATATTTTCAGCATCATGTTCTAAGGCTGTGTTAGCCGTTTCGAGCGCGGCTTCGTAATTTTTGCGCATGAGCTTGATCGAAGCCAGCAACGAATAAAAATCTGCATCGGTTGGTTCCAGCGATATCGCCTGCTCCAAACATTTTTCAGCATCGTCGTATTTTTTGCGGTTGATCGCTACGCGGGATTTTAAGTAAAACAAATATCCGATATCCGGACTCAACCCGATGGCACTGTTGATCAGCGTTTCCGCTTCATCTGTTTTATCTTGCTGTAATTGCACCTCACTCATCAATCCTAGTACGCGAATATCTGTTGGGTATTGCGACAACAAATCAGCCAATACTTTTTCAGCTTCCTGAAATTTGTGTTGTTGAATAAGTAGTTCTGCGCGTTGAATGAGTTGGTCAGGCATGAGGTATAGGATTGTATTTTAATTGTTTTTGGGTGTCAGGTCTTTCGACCTGACACTGATGATATAAAACGCAGACTTCTTTACGAGCGGCCAAACGTGTCAAGAGAGATCTGGCGCCAGAGTTCTACTTTTTTATTTTAAGAAAAGAAAGTATATCATCATACAACCCCGAATCATTGGCATACAGCGCAAAGTTCTTCGCTGCAGAAAACCATTCCTTTGTACTGGCTTTGTGTTTGGTGCAAGCCAGTAACAGGTCTTTGGTTTTAATCGGTTTAGGAATACCGTCTTTAAACGATTCTTCCAGTTTCTGTTCTATGGTAATATCTATAATCGCTTCGATGTCTGCACCGGAGTAATCGTTTGTTTGTTTGCTGAGCGCAGGATAATCAATACCGTCAATAGGTTTGTTTTTTAGTTTCAGTTTGAAAATAGCTTCTCTTGCTTCAGCATCCGGAGGCGGAACAAAGATGATGCGGTCAAATCTTCCGGGACGTCTGAAGGCTGGATCGAGGTGCCAGGGCGTGTTGGTAGCGCCCAAGATCAATACACCGTCGTTATTGTTTTCTATGCCGTCCAGTTCCTGTAGAAACTGATTGATCAAATGCCTGCCACTCGATTGCTTCATGTCGCTTCTGCTGGCGCCTAGTGCATCGATCTCATCGAAGAACAATACACATGGAGCATTGGCGCGGGCGGTTTGAAATACTTCGTGCAGATTTTTTTCGCTGTTGCCTACCCACATGTCCAGGATGTCGTTGAGGCCGACACTGATGAAACGTGCGTTGACTTGTCCTGCGGTGGCTCTGGCGATGTGTGTCTTTCCGCAGCCGGGAGGACCGTAGAGTAAAATACCGCCACCGGTTTTTTTACCGTACGCTTTATACAATTCCGGATGATTGAGTGGATGAATTATTTTTAATTCGATTTCTTTTTTAACGGTTTGCATACCACCCACATCGCCGAAGTTAACGGAAGGCTTTTCTAGGAAAGCACTGTTCTCTTTATCGTAGACTTCCTGATCGCCGGAAGGCCCTTGGGAAGTGCTTCGCAGGCGCGCATCCAGTTCATCTTCTTTGAATGCAGGATTGAGTCGCAGCACTTGTTGGTATACGTCAATGGCTTCTGCTGTGAGGTTTTCGCGCAGCAGGGCTTTAGCATGCAATACTAAAATCTCCATGTTGTCTGGCGTTTTTTTGATCAGGTCTTCCAGAATGACGTTACACGTAGAGTAATTTTCTTTTTTGAAATAAACTTTTGCAAGACCCAGTTTTGCTTTGACATGATCTTCCAAAGCGAGTATTTGCAGGTATTCTTTTTCCGCTTCGTCGATGCGGTGCAAATTATAAAGTGACTCGGCCAGCAATAATCGAAGTGGAATATTATTGGGTGAATGCTTCAGGGCTTCTTTAAGGGTTTCTAAGGAGTGGTCGTCCATGGTCAGCTAGATAGGGCTAATGCGGATTTTAATCTGGAAATGATGTCAAAAGGTAACATTATTTATTTAAATGAAGAAGGCTAGAAAGGCAATTATATGCTTAAGTAAATTAAGGATAGAGATTATATTGCTGGATATATTTAATTGTTTGTCATTAATGGCTGTTTTATTTGGGCATTTCCCTCCTTCGTCGGGCCGGGCTTTCGCCACTCGCTTTCCCACTGAAAAAGCGGGAAGAGCTCAAACAATGGCTCAATCCCTAATGCGGCTCGGAGCTTATTTAATCTAATAGTTATTTTGCGTTAGGGATCGAGTGGAAAGCCCGAAGCGGGAAGGCTTTTGTGGGAAGGCGGACTTGGAGCGAGAGCCCGACCGCCAGTAACCGTATTCTTTTAAACCTCAAATTTGGATTGGCGGTAACGCCCAAAGCCTAACGTTTTTATATCCATCTCTTAACTGTAACAAATCCTCTACATACTTGATTTCATACTTAGAAACTTTATCCGCACTATATTTCACTAATAACTTGTTTTTTAACAGCACATGTACAAGTTTTGTAATTAAGTTTCATCCAATCACATCAAATTTATGATTTCAGTAGACGGTATAAGCAAAGCATTCAGTGGCGCTACGCTTTTCAGTGATATTTCATTCAACATCAATGAAAAAGACAGGATCGCCCTGATGGGTAAGAATGGTGCGGGTAAATCGACGTTGCTGAAGATCATTGCAGGTGCGGAGAAACCCACCAGCGGTAAAATATCTGCTCCGGCGGATGCCATCATCGCTTACTTGCCACAGCATTTGACAACGTCTGACAACAGTACCGTGTTTGAAGAAACATCCAAAGCCTTTGCCAAAGTATTGGGCATGAAAGCGGAGATGGAAAAACTCAATCACGAGTTGGAAACCCGAACCGATTACGAGTCGGATGATTACATGAAACTGATTGAGAAAGTTTCTGAGTTGGGGGAGAAATATTATTCGATTGAAGAAATAAACTTTGATGATAAAATAGAGAAAGCATTGTTCGGTTTGGGTTTTGTCAGAGAAGACTTCAAGCGTAATACCAGCGAGTTCAGCGGAGGATGGCGAATGCGTATAGAATTGGCAAAGATTCTTTTACAGGATCCCGATTTGATTTTGCTCGATGAGCCTACCAATCACCTGGACATTGAATCGATCCAGTGGCTGGAAGATTTTTTATTGAACAGTGCCAAAGCCGTCATGGTTATTTCCCACGATAGAGCGTTTGTGGATGCCATTACCAACCGAACCATTGAAGTGACCATGGGACGTATCTTCGATTACAAAGTCAATTATACACAATACCTGCAATTGCGCAAAGAGCGCCGCGAACACCAGCAGAAAGCGGTGGAAGAACAACAACGTATGATTGCTGACAACATGGAGTTCATTGAGCGTTTCAAAGGAACGTATTCTAAAACGCTTCAAGTACAATCACGTGTGAAGATGTTGGAGAAACTCGAGATTCTGGAAGTGGATGAAGTAGATACTTCTTCTTTGAATTTGAAATTTCCTCCGGCACCACGCTCCGGAAATTATCCGGTAATCATAGAAGATTTAACAAAAAAATATGGTAACCATGTCGTATTTGCCAATGCTTCCGTAACGATTGAAAGAGGAGAGAAGATTGCTTTGGTCGGCAAGAACGGTGAAGGTAAATCAACGTTGGTAAAAGCTATCATGAGTGAAATCGAGTACGAAGGAAAAGTGCAGTTAGGACACAATGCCATGATCGGTTATTTCTCCCAAGACCAGGCCGCTATGCTGGACGGTGAGTTGACGGTGTTTGATACCATCGATCACATTGCAGTAGGAGATGTGCGGACGAAGATCAGAGATATTTTGGGCGCGTTCATGTTCGGCGGAGAAATCTCCGGCAGAAAAGTGAAAGTGCTTTCTGGAGGAGAGAAAACACGTTTGGCGATGATCAAATTATTGCTGGAACCGGTGAACTTATTGATCCTCGATGAACCTACCAATCACCTGGACATTAAAACGAAAGACATTCTGAAAGAAGCCCTGCAAGCCTTCGACGGCACGTTGATCCTGGTTTCTCACGACAGAGATTTCCTGGACGGTTTGGCAACGAAAGTATACGAGTTCGGCAACAAACGCATCAAAGAACATTTGTATGACATCAACGGCTTCCTGAAAAATAAAAAGATGGAGAATTTGCGGGAGATTGAGCGGAAGGGGAAATAGTAGGTTGATGTAAAACCAACTGTCTAACCCTAAATCCCTAAAGGGACTTTACTATTTACAAAACAAAAAGGTGATCGCATGTAATGTGCGATCACCTTTTTTGTTTTATCACAAACTAAAGTCCCTTTAGGGATTTAGGGTTAGACAGATGGAGTCCAGTGAAAGTGATAATTACAATAAAGCATCTTGTTATTTCTTTATCAAAGCCACCTGCCCCAAATGATAAGCCGTATGCGCCGTTCTGTTCAACAATACACTGATCTTATTTCGCGCAGGATCTTTGGCGAAGTCTTCGTCAGTCATCGATTGATGGCGTTGAAACCAGGAGTCGGCAGATAGATTTTTAAAATGGTCGGATAGTTTTGAGTGAACATCTATCCAAGCTTTCCTCAACACAGTAGTAGAAGGAAAGTCTAATCCTGCTTTATCCGGATTGCGCAGAAAGGCATTGTCCCAATCGGCATGCAGGCGTTCGCTTAAATCAAAAATTTTAAACAAGCTATCATTTACGGCAATCAAATGTCCCAGTAAATATACACCACGGTTTCTACCCGGTGCAATTTCCTGCCAGAGTTGTTCGTCAGTGAAACTTTCAAATACTTTTGTGGCTCTGCTGACCTGAGTATCCCAAGACTGAAGTGCCATTTTTACGATGATTTCTTGTGGGGTCATAGAATAGAGACAGTAAGAAAAGTGTTTTCGTTCGTGGTGTTGAAAAGTAAAAAAGGTTAGAAGAATAATTCTAGCCCAATGCATAGTGTAGTGATGATGAAAATAAAAAGAATAATACTTTTTTTTTGCAGTGATTTTTATTTGATCACTACACGCGCCACTATCCATAAGGCGTTAATGAAAATTAGCATAAAGAAACCAAACGCAATAGAAATCATATGCTGCAGATGTAATTGTTACAAACCTTCCACCAATTTTTTGATCTCTACTAAAATAGGATTCCAACCTTCACCTTCATTATATGCTTCTGTATAACGTCTCTCTCCTTCATCTACCGTAGCATAGTTACCTTGCGTTACTTTCAACGTTGTGCTGCCATTATCTTCTTTCAGTTGATACGTTACTGTAAGGTAGTTTTCAGGAATGTCTTCGATGGTAGAATGCGGATTAAAAGTAGTATAGACCAATTGTTTATTGTGTTCGATACTTACTATAGACCCTTTTACAAATACAACATCTTTACCTTCGTAATGTGCTTGCCATAATAAGGGACTTCCTGTTTTCCAATCGGAAAGTGCTGCACAGCCGAACATGTATTTTTGAGTTTGTTCAGGATTTGTTAATGCATCCCATACTTTGGAAGGCGATGCTTCAATGGAAATGCTGTTCTCTACAATTAATTCTTTTGACATCTCCATATTAAATTTTATAACTACCAACTAACAACTAACAACTACCAACTACCAACTACCAACTAACAACTACCAACTAACAACTAACAACTAACAACTATTTCATTTATCCAGATTTTCATAACGAAGAATATATATTCCTGTCATCAATGAAGCAACGGTTAAAATGGCTTCCGACAGAAATAGAAATTGAAAGTTAGGAAGGATTCTCGCTATGGTATGCAGCAAGGCTCCTGCGCACAAAAGAATGGCGATATAATGCCTGGTGAATTGTGCCTTGTATATGCCTATGCTCAATACCAGTAAGCCCAAAGGAAAGGCATACATAGAGGGTAGGTAAATGGTCTTTAGTATTTTAGAAGTACCCATGACGTTTTTAAGGTGCAGCATGTCTTCATCTTTGAAGTGCCCATGAGAAAGCATATCCTGAAACAGATCTACCGTGGAGATAGCAGAGAAAGTGATGGCACCCAATGTTACCAATCCGGCACCTGCCAGTCCGTAGTAGAGCGCCTTTTTTTCAAATAGATAAGCCAGTCCGAAGGAGCCTATAACATAGGTAACCAGCGACATTTTAAATGCCAGGGTAGAGAGTATGAAATGGTGGTAATAATGCAAGACGTCAGCTGCTGTCAGCAAAAGCGGCGCTGCAAATAAATAAAGAGAAATTACCGAGCGGCCAAATTTTGAAATGGGAGAGTACATCATAGCATGGACGAATTACTAATTACTTGATTTCTTTTATCTCCAATTCATTCCAGGACGCTGCTACTGTTTGTGCTTTGCCTTCGTTGAATAAAATCACGGCAGGATTATCCTGCTTGCCTTTGCTTTTGTCCAACAGCAGCAAACCACCATGTCCTGTTTCTGCATAGCTATCAGGAGAGTGGCTTAAACCTAATAAACCAATAGGCAGCCATTGATCATCTTCTACTTTCTCATCGCAAGTATCGTTCATGAAGTACTCGGTGATTTGTATAAGTTCGGTTTCGTTATCAGACAAAAACTCTTCCGCTTCTTCATCGTCCATTTCTTCGATCTGTTCCATAACTTCTTCATGTTCTGCTACAATGGTTTCCCAATTGATGACGTGAAGAGTATAGACTTTATCGGATAAAGTGATTTCCAGTTTTTTAGAACTTAAGTTCTCAATGGTTTCCTGTAACGTTGACATGCTTCAATATAAGAATTATTTTATTCCTAATCCTCCGAGTACTTCCAGCTCCTGACCTTTTTGAGGCATGCCGTCAAGGATGGGCATGGCTTGTCCGATCAGTACTCTGACATTTTCCAGCTTCAATGAATTGTCGTGGTCTTCTTTGCTGTCCCAAACTTCTGTAACCCACGTTGTTTCTTTGTCCTGCGTATCTTTGCTGATCAGATATACCTGACAGCCTTTAACTGCTGAGATCAATTGAGCGGCTTGGAGCAATATAGCAGAGAGTTGTTCTCCGCTTCCTTGTTTGGCGGTTAGTTTTCCGTGCAGTAAGTATTTGCTCATCGTATTTATTTTTTATCTAAGTATTCTTTCAATGAAGTATGGATGATAAAATTCCAACCGCCTATGAAGTTTTCAACGGCAAACTCCCGTTCATCAGGAAACGATTTAAGTTCGGCATGACTTAGGATAAGTAGTGTTTGCGAGCCTTTATCAAATAATTGAAGGTGTTAAAAGAATTTCATGTATAGCCGTCATACGGCCAACTGTAAGTTAGTTTCTTTTCAGGAATCACTTCTGTCGCTTCGCACAAATGTAGAAATTGTTTCCCGCCTTCTTCTCCTCCGGCAAATTGAAACTGATATCCTTTCTCCGCTTTAAATCCCGGCAGATTAAAATACCAGTTCTTCATTTCATTAGGATCGGTAATGACTTTCCATACGTTCGCAGCAGGCGTTTCAAAGGTATGTTCAAATACGATTCGTTCTGCTGTCATGGTTGATTTATTTTTTATCAATATAAGGAATATAATTTTCTAGTTCTTTCGGGAAAGATAAAAAAAGATACAGAAGAAAGGAGGATTTATTCGATGTTGTTATCTGGTCGTTTGTTTCTCAGTCAGCTTGATAGGAATTCTAAAGGAACTCTTAATGCTTTTCAACATACTGGACTGTTCTTTTCCAAGTTTTTGTGTGCGTTGGGCAAGTTCTTTATTTAACAAGGGTAAGTTACTGTAATGCGCATCAGCTATTTCTAGTGCTCTGTATTTGTTCACGTAAATATAGATGATTTCACCTAGAGAATATTGAAGACTCTGTGCTCTTGTGATCCCGGTTATTTCACTTAGTCTTATAGATTTTGAAACCGATAATCCTAAAAAAGGTTTTTTTAAATTCTGATTTCATGGTCTATCTATTTTTAAACTCTTCGTTGGCGCAAGCATTCGCTTGTGTCTCTTTTGTTTTAGCGCATTTGCGCGGGCTTTGTAATTAACAGAGTTGACGCCAGTTTTAACTGGTGCCTATCATCAAATAGAGCTTAAGCTCGGGCTCTTCTAATCATCAACCAGTTGAATCAAAGAAGGCAATCCTGCATAATTCCTGGCACTGCTATACAACCAATCTTCTGGCTGACATACAAATCCTGATACTACAGGATTGAGATGAATATAATCCATTTTTTGATAAAATACTTTATCACTAAATAATTCCATCGGATGACTACCATACTGCCAAAATTGAAAGCAGTTGATATTTGTTTTCTTTTTCCCTGCTCTTTGTATCATCCACAACATCCATTCTTTTCTGCTTTCATAATTAGTATCTTCTGCAGTCAACAGTTTATTAGAGCACCATGATGTATACCGCTTAAAATCGCGGATAGTATCTTCTTTGTATACTCCATTGCTGCTAATAATCAAATGTACATGGCTTGTCATGATGCAATAGGCATAAACTTTAAGGCCTTTGTGCTGTTGGCAGTAAGCCATACTTTTTATCAAAACAGATCTGTATTCTTTACGAATGAAAAAATCAACCCAATTCACCGTTGTAAATGTTACAAAATGGGTGTGGCGCTCATTGCCAATTTTATATTTCTGCTCATAAAAAGGTTAAAAAATAGTTCTAAAAATAACAAGCTTGGTTATTCTTCAAAACTCCGAGCTTAAGCTCTATGTCATATTAGTCACCAGTTGAAACTGGCGCCAACGCAGACGTTACAAAATGTACCTGATGATCTGCTCTTAAATTATATTTTCTGCTCATAATAAAAAATGATTTCTTTAATTAATCGCTGTAGAGTTTATACTAAGCCCGAGCTAAAAGCTCTATGTAAATTAAGGCACAAGCGAATGCTTGCGCCAGGGTGTGTTCATTCAAGTATCTTCGCAAGTCTGAAGACTTGCTTGTCATTAAAAGTCACAAGTCTAAAGACTTGCGACAGGTGCTTCCTATTGAAATGTCGGGTGGAAATCACCTGAAAATTCTTTACCAAACATTATTCAGCCGTTTTTCATTTGCTAATTTCCTATATGATCAAGAACTATTTTCTCCATCCATTATCCTTTTCATTCGCATCCATATAAATCTCATTGGTAATCAGTATGGATAGAGGATTAGCTTTCGTCGCAATCGTCAATGAGATTTCTTTTTGGTTGACTTCCCAAACAA
>JACMQM010000056.1 GCA_014376985.1 Cytophagaceae bacterium
ACCATACAACATTTATTGTAGGATTACCTCAAAAAAATTAATTAATTCATAGTCTGTTAAATTTATAACGTGATACACGATAACAATCAATTGAACATTCTTGTAGTAGAAGATGATGAAGATGATTTCTTCCTATTGGAAAGTAATCTTAAAGCCACCTCGTTTTACAAAGAAATATTTTGGTCATTAGATTTTGATGCTGCTAAAAAGCTGTTAGCTGAAAAAGCTATTGATATTGCTCTGATTGATTATCGATTGGGCGCATACACTGGTATTGATGTCATCTCTTTCATCAATAAACATTTTACATTTATTCCAACTATCCTTTTAACAGGTTTAAAGGAAGCCGCTATTGATGAAGAGGCTTTGAGGTCTGGAGCTTTTGATTATTTAGTAAAGGATCAATATTCCATTGACATCCTTGATCGTAGTGTTAGATATGCGGTAGAAAAATCAAGAGTATTAAGATCGCTGAAACAAAGTGAAAGTAAGTTTAAGAACCTATTCGAAAATGCAATAGAATACATTTTTATCGTTGATTCGGAGTTTAAAATATTGGATGTAAATAAATCAGCATTGAAGATTGTTGGAAAAGACAGTAAAGATTCTTTGATAGGATTTTCCATCACTGATTTTTTAAGTGTAGATCCTAAGGCCGGTTCTTTTTTTGATTTGATGAAGAGTAACGTCTCTGATACAATTGAAGTTGAAATTGATATTTTGATTAGCAATACACCCCGTAAGATAAATTGCATGCTCCATTTCTCGATCATTGACGAATCGTCTAATATAGCACAATTGGTGTTATATGATATTACAGAAGTTAAGGAAAAAGATTTGAGAGATAAATTACTCGAAAAACAAGCATTAACAGGAAAAACAGCTCAGGTTATTGCTCATGAGATTAAAAATCCGTTAAGTAATATCCAGTTGTCTCTTGGTGAGTTGAAACAAATATTGGAGGTAGTTGATTTCCCCAATCCCGATGAGAATCCTCATGTTTTTATAGATATCATTGATAGAAATAGCAAACGCATCAATAATTTAATTGAAGATTTGCTCAATGCTACACGTTTCAACACGGTTAACTTCGAAGAAGTTTTATTGACTGATGTGTTGGACGAGGCTATTAACCTTGTACAAGATAGAATCACATTGAAAGGCATTTATTTCTCCAAAGGGATAGATAGTAAAGTGAAGATTAGGGCCGATAAAGAAAAGTTAGGTATAGCTCTGTTAAATATATTAGTAAATGCCATTGAAGCAGTAGAAGAAAAAAACGGGAAATTGATATTGGCTGTATTTGAAGAGAATGATTTGGTGACAATTAATATCACAGATAATGGCAAAGGAATTCCTGCAGAGAATTTGAGTAAATTATTTGAACCTTTCTTTACTTCTAAAAGAGGGGGAAGCGGCTTGGGACTCACTGCTACTTATAATATCATAACGAAACACGATGGTAGTATCAAAGTAAAAAGTAAAGAGAATATAGGAACAAGCTTTATTATTACTTTGCCTGTAATTCAGTAAAAAACTAATTGGAAAGGGTGCAGTAGAGAAGTTTCCTTACACCCTTTTTATTTTATAAATGCACAGCTAAACCAAATGTAGAAAGCCCTGTCGAAAGGTCAAGGTATACGCCAAATGTGTTTGTGATATGAAATTCGGAACCCAAATGTGCATCAATATAGAAGGGACTAACTCCATTATAAGTACCTCTATCTCCTCCATATCCTTCTTCGTAAGTAGTTGATACAAACACAAAGCCCACAGATCCTGCAGCGTAGAAATCCCATTTGTGCCCGGAACTCAATAACTCATCAAAATAGTAAGTTGCTTTCGCTCCTACAGGTACAACCGTTCTCTGATATGAATACTCTCTGTAATTATTATTGTTATCTCCCCAATAATAGTAGTTGCGATAGGTGTAAGCATTGACAAATGGTGCAAGAGTGAATACACGAGCAATATCAAATTCATAATTAATGTTGAATGCTGGGATTGCTCCAGGAACATATCCATAGTAACCTAGGCCAAGACCTAAATTAAGCGTATTGCCAAATTTTTCTTGTTCCACTTTTTTTTCATTCTGTGCATAGCTCTTTGTTGATGCCACGAGAATTAGAAGCGAAATAAACAAAATTAATTTTTTCATAGGGCTGATTTAAATAAATGATAAAGCCTAGAGAAGATGTATCTGACCATCTTCTCTAGGCTTTATGCAGTGAGACTTTAAATGTTAGAATTTAGCACCTACTGTTAATTGATACCAAGCGTTTTTGTATCTTGGATTAGAGCTTGAGCCATCACCGTTGTTGTTTTGTAAATCCCACCCAGCTCTACCAGAAAGTACAAAGTGAAAAATATTAAAATCCACACCACCTACAACACCCAATATATTTTTTCTAATGTTATCGTTGTTGTAATTTGTAGTGTCTGCATTAGAATTTCCTGAAGAATCTTCTCTTTTATCAACCTTTGATAAAACGAAAGAGTATTGAGGACCAACTACAAAGGTAATAAAGCCGGCTGGTTTAATTTGTAATTGCAATGGAATGTCAATGTGGTTTGTTACAGTAGAATATTTGACTGTGTAATCATTGAAGAAAGCTCCTCCAGCATATGTTCTTGTGCTTTGAAATCCTTTTTGGGAAAATAAAACTTCCGGCTGAATTCCTATATATTTATTGAAAGGAATAGAAAGATAAACACCACCCGCGAAACCTGCTTTAGAATCTGCAACAAAATTATCACCTTTTTCATCGTATACATTGGATACGTTGATACCGGCTTTCACACCTACTTCAAATTTTTCTCTTGTGTCAAATTTATCGTCTTGTGCAAATACTGATGTAGCACTCATGCTCAATAGTAATAAAGAAACGGTAGTAATGATATGTTTCATAGCTTTATTTTTAGTGTTAGTTAGTTTAATTTATTTTCACAAAAGATACATAAGAAAATTTATGCCATAGGTATGCAAATGCTCTAAATCAATAGAAACAGGCTCTTTAAGCTGTTTTATTTTTTTATAAAACAGGCTTCTGTAGATATTATTTCGCAAAGTGTGTATTATGATAATTGATTTGATGTTTTTTTAAAGATGTAAGCTAACGATTTTATAGTGCTCTGTTTTTAAGACAAACGCGTAAAAATAATTAGAGTTTAGATATCTTTCTACAAGAGGGGGAAAGAATCTACGTGTGGTGCCACGTTGGAGTTCTTCCATTATAAGGGCCCATATTCATAGCCTTTTATTCAAGGCATCATGTTAGTTATGTTACAAGCCATACGATTCTTTGCTTATGGAGTAGGAAATCTATTTCATTCGCTTTGTTCGTAACAGCATAGTCTTCTCTGGAGATGGGTATGAAAAATGTTTAACTAAAACAAACAGATATCGCTATGGGTAAATTTAAAATTAAAGGACGCGCCAATGAGATTAAGGGTAAATTAAAGCAAAAAAATGCCAGCTTAACCAACGATGATCTTCTTTACGAAGAAGGACAAGACGATGAGTTTTATGGAAGGCTTCAACAGAAGCTAAGAAAAACGAAAGGTGAACTCGATGAGTTGGTAAACAGTAATAAGAAGTAACATATAAAAAAAGGGTTGTTATTTACAACGCTCTTTTTATATAAGGCTTCATTTTTTCTATAAGATCAATGACAGAAGGATTATTTTTTACAATCGTAATTTTTGATTGACTATAAAAGGGAGATCTTTCTTTGAATTTAGTTTCTAAAAAAGACAACAAACCATTTTCGCTTTTGCCTTTCAACATCGGGCGATGACTATTGTCTGAGGCATTCAATCGCTTAGCTAATTCGGTCAATGGCGGATTTAAAAAAATGCTAATGCCTGTTTCATTCATCCATTCCATGTTGTGATGAAAGCAAGGTGCTCCGCCACCTGTAGAAACAATGATGTTCTCTTCTTTATTGTATGCTTTCAGACGTTGGCTTTCATACATTCTAAATGTTGCTTCGCCTTCATTAAGAAATATTTCTTCAATGCTAGAATGCTGAGCTTTAACTATGGCTTCATCCAAGTCAGAAAAAACATACTGAATTTGTTTAGCCAGTTGTTTGCCAAGTGTTGTTTTACCGGAACCGGGAAGACCTATGAGGAAAATAAGCATGTTATCTTATGCGAACTCTTGGATCGACGATACCATACAAGATGTCTACCATGAGATTAGTGATGATGAAAACTAAGGCTACAAATAAAGTAGCACCCATAACGACAGGAAAGTCGAGGTTGTATACTGCATTAATCGTCACAGAGCCTAAGCCTTTCCAAGCAAAAATGTATTCAATAAAAAAGGCACCGGCCATTAATGAAGCCAACCATCCGGATACGGCTGTAATCACTGGATTAAGCGCATTTTTTAAAGCATGTTTAAAGACAACAACCATTGGTTTTAAACCTTTTGCGTGAGCAGTACGGATATAATCCTGAGTAAGTACTTCGATCATGGAGCTTCTCGTCAATTGCACAATGATCGCCATGGGACTTAATCCTAATGTGATGGATGGAAGAATAAGATTTTTAATGATTAATCTTTTCTCTCCCCCGATGTATTCCCAAAGGTGGCCGGTAGAATTTAATCCTGTATAGTCCGATAAATAATAGCCGAAAATCATTGCCATCAATGCTCCTAATACGAATGGAGGTATAGAAATTCCAATGACAGAGCCGGTAATTAAAGTATGATCTAACCAGGTACCTTGACGTAAGGCCGCAAATGTGCCCAATGTGATGCCAAATATTGTTGCGAAAATCATGGCAGAGAAAGCCAGCCAAAAGGTACCTTCGACGTTTTCACTGATGATCTCACTTACTTTTTTATTGGACTGAAATGAGCGGCGAAGATAAGGTGCTTTGAGTACCAGTACTTTTGATCCTACAGGAAACAAACTGGTATAATGGTATTTTTCTTTTGTTTGTTCGGTATTGTCGTGAATAGAAATGGGAGACAGGTCGTTGAGATAAAAGAAAAGTTGCTGGTGTATAGGCAAACTTAATCCCAACTCTTCTGAAATGGCTTCTCGCGTAGCTACGTCAGTACGCTGACCCGCCATCATGTTTACAGGATCTCCAGGTAATACATTGAATATAAAGAATACAACGATGACTGTTCCCAGAAGAACTACACACCCATACAGAAGTCTGTTAAAAATAAATCTCAGCATAGATTACTTGTCGAATTCCATTTTGATGAGGCAAAACACAGCATAATTAATCATGTCCTGATAGTTTGCATCTACTCCTTCAGAGGCTAAGGTCTTTCCTTTGTTATCTTCTATTTGTTTTACACGAAGCAGTTTCATCAATATGATATCTGTGATAGAACTGATTCTCATTTCTCTCCAGGCTTCTCCATAATCATGATTTTTGCGTTGAAAAAGCTCTATTGTATAGTTGACTTTTTCATCGTAAGCCTTCATAACCTCTTCTGCCGGAATTTCAAAGGGATCCTTCTCTGTCAGCTCCATTTGAATAAGTGCTATTACGCAATAATTGATGATTCCGATAAATTCCGAGGTAATATCTTCTTCTACTAGTTGCTTGCCTTTTTCCTGAATAGAACGGATACGCTGTGCTTTAATAAAGATCTGATCTGTTATGGAAGGAAGGCGCAAAATCCTCCATGCCGTTCCATAGTCCATTGTTTTTTTATGAAATAAAGACCGGCATTTTGTAATGATTGCGTGGTAAGAGTCTATGGTTTTAGAATTCAAAGGTTAAATTAGCGTTAGGTTTAAAACGATACAGAATTGAAAGATACATTTTTTCCGAAAAAAAAGGTATTAAATGTCCGTGGAAAAATATGGGTCATAGAAAGTCCTGTAGTTATGGGGATTTTAAATTTGACACCGGATTCTTTTTTTGATGGAGGAAAGTATGATTCCATGTCTAAAGTGATGAAGCAAGCCACTCGTTTATACGAGGAAGGAGCCTTTATTCTGGATTTAGGGGCATATTCTTCCAGACCAGGAGCGGTGGAAGTTCCTCAGGAGGAAGAATGGAGCCGTCTTGAAGGAGTAATAAAAGCCATAAAAAAGGAGTTCCCTGACAAATTAATAGCTGTGGATACCTTCCGCTCCGAAATTGCCTTCCGCAGTTTGCAGGAAGGAGCCGACATCATTAACGATATCTCTGGAGGTTTTCTTGATCAGAAGATATGGAAAATTGCCGCTGACCATAAGGCTCCTTACGTTGCTATGCACATGAAGGGAACACCTGCAACGATGCAACAGTTGACGCAGTATTCCCATTTATCCTTAGAAGTATTGGATTACTTTGTGGACCTTACGAGACAGGCTGGAAGAGAAGGGTTAACGGATCTGATATTGGACCCTGGTTTTGGATTTGCTAAAACTATGGAGCAAAATTACGAACTACTGAATCAGCTGGATGTTCTTAAACCTTTACAAGCTCTCGTTCTGGTGGGACTATCAAGAAAGTCAATGATTTATAAATCATTGGGCACCGATGCCTCAGAAGCGTTGAACGGAACGACTGCATTACACATGGCTGCTTTGTTAAAAGGAGCCGATATTTTGAGGGTCCATGATGTGAAAGAAGCGCTAGAAAGTATAACTTTGTACCATAAAATGCGAGGCTGATATGTTTTTATTTTTTATAGGTTTTCTGGAAGTGACGTGGATCGATATCTTGGATATCCTGTTGGTCAGTTTGCTCCTATACCAGGTTTACCGCTTGTTAAAAGGAAGTGTTGCCATTAAGATATTTCTTGGTGTATTGCTCGTGTACTCAGTATACCTTTTAGTAAAAGTGTTGGGTATGCATTTGCTTCAGCGTATACTTGGTCAATTTATAGGCGTAGGGGTTATCGCTGCTTTTATTTTATTCCAGCAAGAGATCAGAAAGTTCTTAATGCTGATTGGTAAGACCACTAACTTCAAAAGCAAAACGATGTTAAAGGAAATGTTTTCTAAAAAGGAAAAGGAAACAGAAGAGCAATTCAATATCAACGCTATTATAGAAAGCGCAAATATATTGTCTTCTACCAAAACCGGAGCCTTAGTTGTATTTGCTAAAACATCAGAATTGAAATTTTACGCAGAGTCGGGTGATATATTGGATGCAGAACTTTCCAAACGTTTACTGATTGCTATTTTTCAGAAGTACAGCCCCCTGCACGATGGGTCGGTGATCATTGCCAATAATAGAATCAAAGCGGCACGTTGTATTTTGCCTGTTTCGGAGAATGAAGAGATTCCTGCTCATTTGGGATTAAGACACCGCGCAGCAATTGGAATTACTGAAGTGACAGACTGTGTGGTATTGGTGGTGTCAGAAGAAACAGGGAATACTTCTTTGGCATATAATGGTAAAATATTCCCGGTATTGGCTAAGAATGATTTGAA
>JACMQM010000057.1 GCA_014376985.1 Cytophagaceae bacterium
ACATGGCGCTATCTTATCGGAGATGTCATTCGTTTTGAAAATAAGGAAGACGCGGAAATCATTATCAGTGGCAGAACAAAACATTATTTGAGTTTGTGTGGTGAACATTTGTCCGTAGACAACATGAACAAAGCGATACAGTTGGTTTCAGAAGAATTGAATATTTCCATTTCAGAATATACCGTAGCGGGTATCACTCACGGTACATTGTTTGCACACAAATGGTTTGTAGGTACAGACGATAAAGTCGATAAGGAAGTATTGCGGATGCGCCTGGATGAACGATTAAAAGAACTCAACGACGATTACCGCACAGAGCGCATAGCGGCATTGAAAGATGTGTTACTGGAAGTATTACCTGTTAATGCTTTTTATAAGTGGATGGAATCAAAAGGTAAAGTAGGTTCGCAGAATAAATTCCCAAGAGTGTTTAAGAAAACGCAGTTGGAGGAGTGGGAGAAGTTTTTGGAGGAATATAAAAAGTTGTGAAGAGTGAATAGTAAATGGTGTAACCATCTCTTCTCTGCACTCTTCACTCTCTTAATCCTCCAAATAATTATTCAAAAACGTAAACCGTATCGCGTTCCATAGCAAAAAGAATATCACTCCCCAATACAAATAAATGCGGTAAAGGTCTTCATAGCCGGAGCCTGACCAGGTGGTAATGTCGGACTTTTCTAAAGAATCTAGTTCCTGAAGAAACGAAGAGAATATTTTTTGACTGGATACTTTGTAAAATCGTCCTCCCGTAATGCTTGCTATTTCTTTTAATGTTTTATCATCAGGTTGCGAATAGGCAAACAATGTCTGTCCCTGGCTGTTTTTCCCAAAGGCAACGGAACCTTCTTTGCCGACACTGAAACTATAGATCTTAATATTTTTTTCGTAAGCCAGTTTGGCCGCTACACTAGGGTCCAGCACGCCAGATGTGTTTTCTCCATCGGTGATCAGCAGCATGACTTTTGATTTACTGGGAGATTGTATCAAGCGATTAATGCCTACGCCAATAGCTACACCAATGGCTGTACCCTGATTTTTAATCATGCTGGTATTTGTGTTAGCCAACATTTTCTTGAGCATTTTGTGATCGGCTGTTAGAGGACAATAGGTGTAAGCATCTCCTGCAAAAATAATGAGACCGAAGCGGTCGAAGGGCCGTTTGTCAATGAACTGTGCCATCACTTCTTTGGAAGATTCCAACCGGTCAGGCTGCATGTCTTTCAGTTTCATGGATTCGGAAATGTCCAATACCATGAGTATGTCTATACCTTCACTCCATTGTTTTTTGGTGATGTTTTCTTTTTGCGGTCTTGCCAGCGCAATGATAAAAAAAGCTAAGGCCAGTCCGGCTGTAGTAAACGGAATAAGACGCAGCAACTGGATGATGCCTTTACTCTTGACATCGTTGGAGTATAAAGCGATTTGTAGTTTTTGACGGAAACGAAAATGAAACAGCCAGCGCAAAAAATACAAAGCAGGAATTAATGCAATGGTATAGAGCAACAGGGGATTTTCCCAGTGAAAAGTTTTAATGGTATTCCACTGAAACCATTTCAAGGATAACCATTCCGGAATCGTTATGTACTTTAAGTTATCGAACATCACGCACCTCTTTTTTCTTCTTTAAAAAACGCCTGTTGCTGAAACGTCTCAAAGCATTGAGCGATTCCATGGTTTCGTTTTGTCTCAATCCGCCGTATAAAAAACGATCCAGGTTTCTCAAAGGAGTAATGACATCTTCCATGTCCTGCATGCCTTTGAGTTCTGTAGTGGTAAGGGTAGTGTAAGGTTTTGATTCTAGTCTGGTCAGGTAGGACTTCCAGATGGTAATGCATTTTTCAAGATCGGTTGCTTTTTTATTTTCATTAAACTCCTGAATCTGCTCATCGAAATCTTTGATATACCGCTGGTGATTCAATCCCATGTTAAAAAGCTTGATCCTGCGCAATACAATAGGTCCCAAGAGCACCAACAAAATAATGGAAACCAACAGTACGCCAAAAGCAATGGCTCCGTAGTACCAATAGCTAACACTCGGCCGCAATTCCAAATAGCCTGCATCTTCCTGCCAGTTAAATTCAGCGCTTGATGTCCGTAGTTTTTTTATCACTACTTCTTTCAATGCAGGATGTATGAATAATGTATCTCTTCGATTGCCGCTAAAAATATAAACAGGAATATTAGGGATTAAAATGCTATCAGTATTGAACGTGCGGAGAAAGTACTGAATACTGTCTTTGCACAAACTGTCTTTGCATACCGTGTTGTAATAAGTTTTTCCAATCCATTCGAGCGGTTTAGGAATATCCTGAGAATCGGGCAAAGCAATTTCATATTTGGGAGGATAGCTGATGCTGATGGTATACATAAACGGCTCCCCCAATACAATGGTGTCTTTGTTGATGTAAGCGATAACCTCAATTTCAGAGAACTGCGCCAACGCAAAGAAAGGTTGGGTGAGCAGCAGGAAAAAAAAGAAAACATTCTTACAGGCGCGCATAAGATGTTTCTCTTGGGGTAAATAGTTCAACCAGTTTAGAGAAGTAATCTTCTCCATTTTTAATCAACACATAGCGTGAGCGGTATTTTTTGCAAACAGATTCTATGTGACGGCTGTTGGCCATGAATTTTTCTTCCAGGTGTTCTCTGTATTTTTTAGAGGAAGAATTGATCCAAATGGTTTTGTTGCTTTCTTTATCCAATAAAGGAATGATGCCCATTTTTGGAATTGCAATTTCTGTGGGATCTGATACCTGAATCACGACCAGGTCATGTTTCTGCGCGAGCGGTGACAATAAATTTTCTGACCATTTACCTTTGAAATCGGAAAGGATGATCACCACACTTTTGCGTTGTACAACCGACAAAGCATACCGAAACATCGCATCAATGTCTGTCAGTGATGACTGTCGCACCAAATGGAAAAATCGATGCAGCAAGTAGTAACCGTGTTTAATGCCGCGATCCGGCTTGACGAACAATTCCTTTTGGTCGGAGAATGCAACGAGACCGATATTACTTCGCTGCTCCACAGCCGAGAGGGTAATGATGCCGCTTAGTTCTTTTAGAATATCGTATTTTATTTTATCGCCTACACCCAGGTCATTGGAACCGCTGATGTCGACAATGATGATGACATCCTGTTCTTTTTCTTCCTGGTAGGTTCGGATATACGTACCATGACCTTTGGCTGTGACTTTCCAATCGATGTTACGCACATCATCGCCGTATTGATAATCGCGGATATCGGAAAATTCAATTCCCGAACCCTTGAAAATGGAATTGAATTTTCCATGGGTTCTGGATTCGATGGTTTTCCTAATCCGTATTTCTATCTTTTTTAACTTGGCTATGATTTCTTTCATGCGAAAGGAATTCTGTAATCTTTAAAAATAATCAATTTTTAGGATTAAATTTGGGTATGAAATGGCTTTCCTTACTTCTTTTATTTGTTTTAGGGCTGACTGCATGTAAGACAGAACAGGAATCGCGTCCAGCAGCTCTTATTCCCCAGCAAAAAATGGTATCGATCATGGCCGATATTCATATGGCGGAAGGGATCATTTCTGCCAAAGAATATTCTAAAGATTCTTCTTTGTTGTTGTTTGCAGAACTGGAAAATCAAATGCTGGCTAAGCATGGTGTGTCTAAAAAGGAATTTAAAGAGAGTTATAATTGGTATGTGAGCCATGTTAACGAATACAAAGCACTTTATACCATTGTAGTAGATACATTGAATGTGAGAACTTCGGAAGGAAAAGTGCAGTAGAAACCGTCTTGCCCCTAAATTCCCTGAAGGGGACTTTACTTCACAATAAAACAAAAAGCCCATCGCATAATAGATGCGATGGGCTTTTTGTTTTATTATCATATGCGATGTTGTTCGCAAATATAAAGTCCCCTTTAGGAGATTTAGGGGCAAGACATATAGGCTATTTTTTCAAACTGTCTATAACCACACTATCCTTCAAAGGCTTTACCTGCGACTCTTGCGGCGACTCCTCATCAAAAATCAATACCAGACAAATCACTCCAATCAAGATAATAAATCCCAAAAAGAATTTATTTTTATACAAGGGCTTAGTCGCCTTTTTATAATTGTTGAGGTTCTGTTGCTGCTGAAGAATTTTATTAAAATCCATCTTGCTTCGGATGAATTCATCTGAAGGTTCGTTAGATTTTTTTTGAAATTTATACTTAGCCATTCTATTTACGAATTAAGATTTTACGAAGCCGTTCAATGATGCGGTAGGTTTTTACTTTCGCGTTGTTTTCAGAGATTTGTTGTATATCGGCTATTTCTTTAAAAGAACGTCCTTCGAAGAAACGAAGTTCAATGTACACCATTTCTTCTTCTGCTAAATCTTCCAGTGTCAGCAACAAAGCTTGCTCCCGTTCTTCCTGTAGCTGCGTCGCTTCTTCTTCCTGGATGTCCTGGCTCAGGATAGACAAAGCTTCACTGGAAAAACTCACTACCCGTTCTTTTTTAGTTTGACGGTAGTGCGCCTGAATTTCATTTAAAGCAATCCTGTACAACCAGGCAGAGAAGGGGAGTCCGCGGTAATTGTACGTATGTAAATTATACAAGGCTTTGCTAAATACCAAAGCCGTCAGGTCACCGGCCAGCTCCTCCTCTGAGATTCGGCGAAAGATGAAGAGGAAGATCGGTTTGAAATACTTGGTGTAAAGTGGCGCAAACAGGGCAGGGTCTTTCTGGGCCTTTTGCACGAGGGCCCATTCTGCTTCCAGCTCCGATATGGTTTGATGTTTTGTTTCCAATAGTATCTATTCTCAAACCTAATGTAATAATAATATTGATACGCTTAGATTTAGTTGTTAGGCTTATGATGTTTAACTATAAGTTTAATTTATGATGATTAAGATTAAGCTCATTATTAGTATAATTAGGGCGTTCCCTTCGGGCCGGGCTTTCGCCACTCGCTTTCCCGCTGAAAAAGCGGGAAGAGCTCAGACAATGGCTCAATCCCTAACGCGAATCCCATACTCTTAACAATCAAATCTTAGAGTGCAGCTGCATAACAGTTTTTTTTATTTGATGTGGTATGACCGAATAACTTTATGCTCTTCTTTGATCTGCTTATTCAAACTATAGCTGTACCTGCTGGTAGAAACAGTAGCTTCTATCACCAACTTATCATTTTTTTTTGCTAGTTTTTTAAGTTCGTACGTATTCTTCGCCATGATATAAAGAGATCTTTTATTCTTTTTAGACGTGTCTTCTCTGCTTAGTGTATAGGTGACATGTTGTAATGTACTGAATGGTTGTTTGATTAAATCTCTGGAGAGCCGATCGTCTGTAGAAATAGCAACTTTGACTTTATTTATTTCTAGGAATGGGATTTGATCTGTAAGGGTATCTCCATTTTGTCGGATCAATACAAAGTCTGGTTTAATGAGTTGAAGGGTTTTGAATGTAAATATCTGGACATTGACTCCTTTATAGATGAATTGAATGCTAACTTCCTTTTCAAAAGGGATCAGGTTGATCTGATTTATTTTTTCTCCCTGCTCATACGTTCCTCCGGTGATAATATATTCCATTTGTGTGAAATCAATTTTGTCATTTACAAAAAGGAAAGGATTGGCACAATCGATCCATATCGAATGAATACCGGCATGAGGATAATCGATAGGATTCCAAATGCCAATTTTTTTATTTTTTATCGAATCCCTGTTTGAAGTTTGGGCAAATGAGAAGAGGGGTAAGAGAAATAACAGAACGATTGCTTTCATATTTCTTCTGTATGTGTGACTTGGACTGGAAAATACTATTTTCCCGCCTTTACATACAAACCCATAATACCGGCTATACTGAAAAGATACAGGACTTAACAGTATTTTTTCGAAAAAAAAGTGAAATTTTAAGAGAAATATGGCTTTGGACCCATGTAATGGAAAATCCTTACTATTTTAGTAAAGCATAGATAATTCTAGGCAGTTGAAATACCAAATATCAAACCCCAAATTTTAAATAATTCTGAATATACAAATTTCAATTTCTTGAATTTGTAGCTTAAACATTATTTGTAATTTGAATATTGTTTTTTGGAATGTATAGTTTAATGCCCAAATCAATATAATTGATGCTAGATCAGGAAATAGTACACAACGTGCTGGAAGATAAAATTGGTTTTACTCAGGTGAAAGAATGGGTAAAATCTTATTGCTTATGCAAAGCGGGAGAACGCAAAACAGAACAACTGAAGTTTTTGACAAACAAAGAAACTATTCTGACGCTCCTGTCTCAAACTAACGAGCTCAAAAAAGTATTAGAAGACGAAGAAGCTTTTCCGCGACACGATTATTTCGATGTGGAAATTTTTCTGAATAAACTCAGACTCTCCGGCGCTTTCCTGGAAAGCAAAGAGTTTCATGACCTGCGTGCTTTCTTAAGAACTGTTTCACGCATCAAACAATTCATCGAAGTCAGAGAACGTGAGGAAATGCCTTCACTGAAAAGATTGATCGAAGACGTGGTCATTGATTTCAGGTTGATTCGTGACATTGATAAAATTATTACTGTAGAAGGAAACATAAGAGACGATGCTTCTTTCGAATTGTATGAGATAAGAAAAGAATTGCAGGAAGAATCTATTCGTTTAAGAAAAGAAACGGATCGCTTGCTGAAAGCCTTTATTCGTGAAGGATATACCGATGCAGATTTATTGCCAACCATTCGTAACGGCAGAACAGTCATCCCTGTGTATGCAGAACACAAGCGTCAGGTACGTGGTTTTATTCATGATGAATCGGCCACTGGACAAACAGCTTTTATTGAACCCGCACAGATCCTGGAGTACAACAACAACATCAAAGATCTTCAACACAAAGAATCAAGAGAAGTTATTCGTATACTTATCGCTTTATCGGATGAAATGCGCGAGCATTTGCCGGAGCTATTGCAAGCCTATGAATTCTTAGGTGATATCGATTTGATCCGAGCGAAAGCCAAATGGTCAATTGCCTGTCAGGCCATACAACCAACCATCATCGATCATCCTGTGATGGAATGGAAACAGGCGCGTCATCCTTTATTGGAGCGTTCGTTGAAAGAGCAGAACAAACCTTTGGTACCGATCAATTTTTATTTATCCGAGAAAGACAGAATACTGATTTTATCCGGCCCGAATGCTGGTGGTAAATCTATTTGTTTAAAGACTGCGGGTCTTCTGCAGTATTGCCTGCAAACAGGTTTGCTGGTGCCGGTGAACAATGGCAGTAAGTTCGGTTTATTTAGCCGCATCTTATTGGATATCGGCGATCAGCAATCTTTGGAAAATGATTTGAGTACCTACAGTTCTCATTTAAAAAACCTGAAACATTTCATCGATGTAGCAGATGATAAAAGTCTGGTGTTGATCGATGAATTTGGAGGAGGTACCGAACCCCGATCAGGCAGTGCGATTGCGGAATCCGTTTTGAAAGTCTTGAATAATAAAAAAGTATTGGGTGTCATCACGACACACTTTGACAATTTAAAGAAACTTGGTTCTGAAGAAAAAGGATTCATCAACGGAGCCATGCTCTTCAACCTGGATACATTAAATCCTTTGTTCCAATTGGAATGGGGAAAACCGGGAAGTTCATTTGCACTCGAGATTGCACAAAATATAGGATTGCCTTCTTACGTATTGGAAGAAGCCAGAACTTTACTGGGAGAGGGCTGGCAGCAGTACGATAAATTATTGCGGGATCTGGAAAAACAACATGCGGAAGTTCGTTCGCGCAGAGCGATGCTGGCTCAATTGAACAAACAGTCAGATGCCTTGAAAAAAGATTTGCAGACTCGTTTATCGGAACTTGATCTCAAACGCCGTGTCGTATTAAATGAAGCGAAAGAAAAAGCAAAAGGAATTTTATCCAATGCTTCCGGTGTATTGAATGAATTACAGTTAATCAAAAATAGTAATCAACCGGTAGACAAGGAAAACTTGAAGGTAACCAAGTCTTCTATTTCCGGTCAATTGTTGGAATTGGTACCGGAGGAAATTGTCACACATCAAGAGCCCTTAGTTCCGGAAAAAGGGCCAGTAGAAATCGGTTCTTATGTGAAGTTCAGAGATCAGGAAGCTTACGGCAAAGTGATAGCTATAAAAGGCAAGGATATAGAAATTCTGATTGGCGATTTAAAGTCCGTCGTTAAAAGCGAGCGATTGCTTAAAATCAGCAAAAAAGATTACGAACGACAAGTGGGGAAAGAAACGAAAACCTATCATACGGGAGCTTCTTCCGTCATGCTGCAACGTACCCAAACGTTCAATCCTAAACTGGATTTAAGAGGCATGAGAGGCGAAGAAGCCATGTCTATCTTCACGCATTGGATAGACGATTCATTGTTGCTTGGCTTCAAGGAAGTGGTAGTGGTGCATGGTAAAGGCAATGGCATATTGAGAACACTCATTAGGGAATACCTGGCTGACATCAAACAAGTCAAAGGGGTAGAAGACGATCATGCCGACAGAGGCGGGGCTGGAGCTACAGTGATCAAGTTCTAATGATCTTTTGCGTGAGGGATAGTAGCGGAAAGCCCACAGCGATGCAGAATGTTTGTTATTGAGGTAAACTTACCCGAGCGAGGACTTGTAGCGGATAGCCCGACCCGCAGGGGCACGCCCAAAAGACAGGAATGAGTTTTATAGTTCATAAGATTACGTACATAATTTATAACCAATCTTACATGTCCCTTCAAATTATTCCTTTCCTCCATATTTGAATCTTCGGTTTAAACACCTATCTTAATATTCTATGGCAAATCAACTGGATCAGGAAACCTCATTTTGGGATGAAGCATTTCCATTCTTGGAAAGGCTAACCAAAAAAGGATGCAAGTTCTTACTAATTGGTAACATTGCTTGCAAATACCATGGACTGCGAACGGAACTCAGTGAAGTAGATCTACTGGTGTCCGACAATCCAGACGACATGATGTTGTTATTTGAAACCCTTCACGAATTGGGTTGGACAAGCAAAGACAGAGCA
>JACMQM010000012.1 GCA_014376985.1 Cytophagaceae bacterium
CTCACTTTGTCTCCCTTAATTTCAAAGGTAATCTGAACAGCTATTCGTCCGTCTTCTTCCGGTTCATCTTTTGATGCTTTGCTGAGTTCAAGCTTAATGAAACTGTATTGACTGCTTAAATTTTTTCTCCATACTGAATTCGCTTTTTCTTTGTTCGCTTTTTCATACAACTCATCTAATAACTTTTGATAAGGACTTAGGTTGTATAAGATTTCGATGGCTTTCATAAATGATTTTTATTAGAAGATTAGAAGATCAAAATATAAAAAGTATAGGAAGATATTTTGATTATCGGGTTATTAATACTTGTCTCACCCCAAATTCCCTAAAGTGTGCTTGACAGTGCAGGGTATGGAGGTTTAATGCTCAATACTCGCACTCCACAATGTCCCCTTTAGTGGATTTAAGGGTCAGGCAGTTTATACAAACAAGAGAGGCTAACCTGTTACCAGATTAGCCTCTCCTAATGAAATGATTCAAACATTTTTTATTTTTCATCTTCCAATTCTTCATCTTCCATGGTTGGCATGGAAAACATAGAGCTTAATAAATCCTTGAACTGTGCCCCGGTTTCTAATTCGTGTTTGCTTAACATGCTGTATTCTGCCAAACCATAAAGAGCGAACTCCATCAGGAATAATTTTTCCTCTTCTGATTTATCTTTTTGGTAGAACTCTACCAACTCTTTCAGTCCAGGAATCGAAGCGAGTGTTTTAGCATACTCTGTACCTTCCAGATCGTGCAGCAAGTCTACCATGTTTCCTTTTTCAAACCAAGTGGTTATGGCTTTGTAGGGGTTCGGTTTGTTCTTTAGTTTTTTAATCTCTAAAGGATTCGGGAAGTAGTTGATGAATTGGGTACGGATTGCTTTGCTGATCAGGTTGTGTGCAATGTTGTTGCTTCCTTCCTGTTCGCCTTCGTAAACTAATTCGATCTTACCGGTTATACTTGGAATAGCTCCGGCTAAATCGGATATTCTCAATACTGTTTTTTCTTCTCCATTGATCAAGGCACGACGCTCTGCTGTGCTGATCAGGTTTTCATAGGCAGAGATCGTAAGCCTTGCTGACACACCGCTCTTGGCATCCACAAACTCACTGGTTCTGGCTTCCATGGCGATTTGTTCTATGAGGTCTTTTGTCAATTCAAATTGACCGACTCTCTCTAATTGTTCCTTTTTGAAATCCGCTTCCTGACCGGTGATCTTTCTTCCGATCTCAATAGACTTTGGATAGTGTGTGATGATCTGGCTGTCGATACGGTCTTTCAACGGCGTTACGATACTTCCTCTATTGGTATAATCTTCAGGGTTCGCAGTAAATACAAATTGAATGTCCAACGGCAAACGCAATTTGAATCCGCGGATTTGTATGTCTCCTTCTTGTAAAATATTGAAAAGTGCTACCTGAATCCTCGCTTGCAAATCAGGCAATTCGTTGATGACAAATAGCCCTCTGTGTGCACGCGGAATCAATCCGTAGTGAATGACACGTTCGTCAGAATAAGGAAGTTTTAATGTTGCTGCTTTGATAGGGTCAACATCACCAATCAAATCGGCAATAGACACATCCGGTGTAGCCAGCTTTTCTGTATACCTTTCATCACGGTGCAACCAGGCGATGGGTGTTTTATCTCCGTGTTCTGCAATTTGTTGAAAGCCGAAATTAGATATAGGATTTAAAGGATCATCATTCAATTCAGAACCTTTGATCACCGGTACATATTCATTCAACAACTTCACCATCATACGCGCCAGTCGGGTTTTTGCCTGACCTCTTAAGCCGAGGAAGTTGATGTTGTGTCGTGAAAGTATAGCACGTTCTACTTCCGGAATCACCGTGTCTTCATATCCCCAAATGCCGGCGAAAACTGATTTCTTTTCTTTCAGTTGAGCAATCAAGTTGTTTCTAAGTTCTTCCTTAATGCCGATCGGCTCGTAGCCCGCTGCTTTCAGTTCGCCTAGTGTAGCAAGTTGAGTAAGTTTATTGGAGGGGATGTCTTGGTAATTCATAGAGGATTGTATTAATACAAGAAGGATTTAATTTTGTTAGTATAAATAAGTTTGATTGGGTGTCAGGTCTTTCGACCTGACACGGCCGGTTAATGAGCGGATTTAACTATATAACGATAACAATCCATTTGTTTATTTTGATGATCGTTGATATCTATCAGTGTCAGGTCTTTCGATCTTACACCTTTTGTAAAAGAGTTCAGACAATGGCTCAATCCCTCACCCAATTCGCACGGAGATAATTTATAAATTATCTTTTCTTTCTGTTCTTCTTATAATCTTCAAAGATCAAATCACCCAAACCGTTGAGATCGCTGTAGTAGGCACGACCGTTGTTGACATCGGTAAACTCTTTGACAAATTCTTTTAAGTAAGGGTCTGATGCAATCATGAATGTAGTCACCGGAATTTTAAGACGGCGGCACTGTGCACCGAGGTTCAATGTTTTGTTCAGGATTTGAGGATCTAAACCAAAACTGTTTTTATAATAGTTTATGCCTTGTTTCATACACGTCGGCTTGCCGTCTGTGATCATGAAGATTTGCTTGTTCTTGTTCTTTCTTCTGCGCAGCAGATCCATGGCCAATTCCAAGCCGGCTATGGTATTGGTATGATAAGGACCCACTTGCAAATAAGGTAAATCTTTGATTTCAATCTGCCAGGCATCGTTACCAAAAACAATAATATCCAACGTATCTTTCTTATAATTTTTTGTGATCAGTTCCGCCAAAGCCATCGCCACTTTCTTTGCCGGCGTAATGCGGTCTTCACCGTACAAAATCATCGAGTGACTGATGTCGATCATGAGTACCGTAGACGTTTGCGTTTTGTATTCATTTTCGATGACTTCCAAATCATTTTCCGTCAACATGAAACCACCCAAGCCATTATTGATTTGCGCGTTGCGTAAAGAATCGGTAATAGAAATCTGATCGATGCCATCACCAAATTCAAAGGCACGATGATCGGAACCTTGTTCATCGCCTACACCAGTATAGTTAGTGGAGTGACTGCCCTTACCAGATTTTTTAAGTTTACCGAAAATTTCATCCAGCGCACTGGTTCTGATTTTCTGTTCGCTCTTTGGTGTAATAGTTATTTCTCCTTTTTCTCCTCCTTCGGAAATATACCCTTTACTCTTCAGGTCTTCGATGAAATTACCCAACCCATAATCTTTATCGGTGAGGTTGTATTGCTTATCCAGATTGGTTAACCAGCTTAGTGATTCTGCCACATCACCACCGCTCATGGTCACGAGTTCTAAAAATATTTTCAGCAAGTCGTCAAATTTGTTTTCCTCTTTGGTTTTAGGAGGAATATATTCTGTGAAACGGTAGCCTACCATGCTGTGCTTGGATTTGGGTAAATGTTTTTCTTTAACAGTCTTTAATGCCTTTTTGTTTCATTGGCCAGATATATGATTCCGTAGAGACGCAATGCTTTGCGTCTCTACGAGTGTAATTTATACATTGTATTTTTCTGCCCACGTACACATGGCGCCGAGTATTGGTGTTATTTCTTTTCCCTGATCAGTCAAGCTGTATTCGACATGCGGCGGCACTACTGGCATAGCTTTACGAAGCACCAATTTATCGGCCTCCAGTTCTTTCAGGTGTTGAATCAGCATTTTTTCACTGATGTTGCTTATGGCTCTCTTCAATTCACTGTAGCGTTTCGTACCGCTCATCAGTTGGAAAATGATCAATGGTTTCCATCGACCACCAATTCTACTCAATGTGAAAGTGACGGGACAGGAGGTAAGTGACTGTTCCTTATTTAGTTGATTTGTTGATGAAAGTTTTATGGCTGTCATATCTATACCTACTTTAAGGTGAGTACTTGTATAAAAGTAAGTACAAATATACATTTGTTCATCAATCAACCAAAACAATTTAAAATTATGAAATACATTATCACAGGATCACTCGGAAATATCAGTAAGCCATTGACTAAGAAATTAGTAGCTGCTGGACACGACGTTACGGTCATTACTTCTAAGGAAAACAGAAAGTCAGAAATCGAAGCATTGGGTGCTAAAGCTGCCGTTGGTTCTATTGCTGATGTTAGTTTCTTAACCAATACCTTCAAAGGAGCAGACGCTGTATATGCGATGGTTCCTCCAACGCTTGAACCTTCTGACTGGAAAGGGTATATCGGAAAAATGGGACAAAATTATGCAGGCGCCATCGAATCTGCAGGTGTTAAAAAGGTCGTTCATCTTAGCAGCATAGGTGCCCACCTTGCAGAAGGCGGAGGTCCGGTAAGTGGTATTCATCGTTCAGAAGAAGCATTGAACAAATTGGAAGGAGTAGACATCAAACATTTACGGCCAGGAAGTTTCTATACCAACTTCTACGGCAACATTGGTATGATAAAAGGAGCTGGTATCATTGGCGGTAATTATGGTGAGAACACAAGCATTGTTTTGGTGCATCCGACAGACATTGCAACGGCTATTTTCGAAGAATTAACAGGTCTCTCATTCACAGGTAAAACCGTTCGCTATGTAGTGAGCGATGAACGCACAACAACAGAAATTGCTAAAGTTC
>JACMQM010000058.1 GCA_014376985.1 Cytophagaceae bacterium
ATTGACATATGAAGCAGCTGACCAAATCGTGAAAGCGGGTATGGGTATTTCTACTGCTATTGGTATCGGTGGTGATCCAATCATTGGTACACCAACTAAAGATGCTGTAGAACTTTTGATGAACGATCCTGAAACAGACGCCATCGTTATGATCGGTGAAATCGGTGGTAACTATGAAGCGGTTGCTGCTCGTTGGATTAAAGAAACAGGAAATAAGAAACCAGTTGTAGGCTTTGTGGCTGGACAAACTGCTCCTCCAGGACGTAGAATGGGTCATGCCGGCGCAATCGTAGGTGGTGCGGAAGATACAGCAGCTGCTAAAATGGCTATCATGAGAGAATGTGGTATTTTCGTAGTGGAATCTCCTGCTCTTATCGGTGAAACAATGGTTCAAGCATTGAAAAAATAAACGGTGTAAGTTATCCGAAAATAAATGGCATAAAAAATGGGCTTTTCATACATATGAAAAGCCCATTTTTTATGCCCAATCCAATCTTTTGAATAACCTCTTTTATTATCTTTCCGTAAAACTGCTTAACGAGAAAATAAAAGTAATGCGTATGAAAAGCAAGTACATCATTTACACAGCAGCGTTAATTCTAGTAAGTACGTTAGCCTCGTTTGCACAAAAAAAATCTAATGGATACGATAAAATAGTGTTCGGTTCTTATGTCGTAACAGATGTTGACCTGAAAGAATTTATGATTTCAAAATCTGGTGAAATTATGTTTACTGCCAGAATGGACAAGCAATATTCTCATATTGGTCACATGGAAAAAAATGCCTTTAAGGAACTGGTAGCTTATTGCAATAGTAAACAATGGGATGATTTTGTGAAATTCCATCCAGGAAAGAACTATCAATTTGTTCGTTTATATACTGATAGACAATACGTAGAAATGATGTGGGCGCCGGCTGAAGCGAGTGCGGAAATAAATGAATTGTTTGCAAGATTAAGCAACGCTGTAAACGGATTCCCTTTACCTGAAATGGAAATGGCAAAAAAATAACAGGAACTTATCAATTCCTGTTACATCTATAGAATGAAACGATAAGCTTGCTTATCGTTTCATTCTATATTTATTATATTCTGTTTCCTCTACAGGAGGGAGTTCTTCCTGCTCTTTGGGCCCAGGAGTTTCGTCTTCATGCCCCTCAAATTCGTCAAACAATTCGTCTTCTTTTTTCTGTCTGCGTTTGTTTTTTTCCTCTTCCCGCTGCTTCTCAATTTCTTCCGGTGTCAGTTTAATGATTTCAAACTCTACTCGTCTGTTGATGCGTTTGTCTTCCGGTGTTTTTTCTTCTACAATAGGCTTCTGGTTTCCATACCCTTCAGCAAGGATTCGATTGGGATCAATTTTACCTTTTTCAATCACGTAGTTACGGATAGCCATGGCTCTTTCCTTCGATAGTTTCAGGTTGGCATTTGCATCTCCATCGGAATCGGTATGTCCGGAAATACTTATTTTCAGGTAGGGGTGATCCAGCATAAAGTCTACTACTTTATTTAAATCGGTTTCCATCTCTGCTTTGATATTAGAACTGTTGTTGTCAAATTCCAAAGAAGCGAATTTCCACTTGTTGTACTTAATAGAACTCGTAGTCAAATTAATGGACGTATCCCCGTTGAGCGTAAATTGATGCTCTACACGGAAGAAATCGTCTCCCTGGATCACCAGTAAGTATTCATTTTCAGGTACGAGATCGAATTCAAAGGTGCCATCAGGTCTCATATACTTGGGAGAGACTTCAATACCGTTTGTCAAATCGATCACTGACACAATACCGGAGAATGGATCATCACTCAGCGAATCATGAAGTGAACCTCTAAATTTGGTGTATGCTAAAGCCTGCGCTTCCATGGGTAACGGAAATGAATACAGATCTAGATTTTTGATGTCGTCAATTTCTGACTTGGCATAAAACAAATCTTTGCCTTGGGTGTCAATGGCAAAATAGTATTCATCGCCTCTACCATTTACCAACGGTCCAATGTTGCGCGGCTCATCATACATACCTGCAATGTGACGTGTCTTATAAATGTCAAAGGATAAAACAGTCTTTTGAGTAGTATCTACATCTCCGAAGTTCAGGAGTTGACTATTAGAACTGAAGTACAATACATGGTGTTGCGGATGGTAAAAAGGAGATACATCATTTCCTCTGGTATTTACAACAGGTCCTAAATTCTTTGATGGTGCCCATGTTCCGTCCGGATATTTGTAGCTATACCAAATGTCAGACAAGCCAAATCCTCCCAATCGATCAGAGGCAAAGTATAGAGTATCTTCTGTGTGAGATAAAGTAGGATGAGAATCCCAATGTACTGTATTTACATTAGGTCCCAGATTGGTTGGAACGCTCCATACACTGTCTTCCAAATGAGAAACGTAGATATCGCAGCTGCCTATGCAATCGCGGCAGTCGTATTGGAAGTCAGTTACTTTGCACCTTGCAAAGTAAAGCGTTTTCCCATCGCGGGAAATGGTAGCCGAACCCTCGTTGCAATGTGAGTTGATGACAGGAGAGAAGGGTTGTGCTTCATCCCAGAAGCCGTCATAATTAATGGAGTAATAAAGGTCTTCGTTTTCACGGTAAGCCATTTTGGTTGCCGTCAGCTCTTTCTTTCTTTTGGTATAAATGAGCATGTTCCCATTTACGTTCATGGCAGGACCGTAATCCGGATACTTTTTATCGTTAATCAATTCCCCCATGTTTAAGAAAACATTTTGAGGAGGAACCAAGGTGTCAATCGATCTTCTGTATTCTACCAGGTCGTAATAGTATTCCAACGGTACGTACTGATCACGAACTACCAAGCTGTCGTAGTGATTTTGAATCTGATCCGTTTGTTTCGGTTTATGATGCTTTAGTGCAATTTGATACAGATAGATGGCTTGCTGTTTCTGTCCGTTGATCTCGTACAATTGACCAAGCTTCCAGAGCATGTCTGTGTTACGGCTGAAGTTTTGAATGCCAAAATTGCGAACGTATTGTTCCAAGACAATTTGCAATTGCAGCAACTCTTTTTTCTTTTCCAGGGATTTTATTTTTTTCAATTCATCTTCATTGAAGTAGAACGGAATTTTATTGACATTTGGAAACGTAATGTAAAAGCCGAGGCGGACTTCGTCAGAAAATTGACCTAGTCCCTGCAATACTTCTCCTTTATAACCCTTCTTTTTCTGGGCATAGACGAAATGGCAGGAACATGCCAAAATGCAAAAAATCAGAATATGTAAAAAGCCCTTATGTTTCATGTGGTTACGCAATTCACCACCTTTTTAGGAGGGGTGGCATAAGTCTTGCGATTACTATAGCAATATTATATTTATATTGAATCTTTCATAGTTTTAGGTCGAAAATGTCATTTTGACATTTTCTTATTTGGTTAACATGCAGAAAAAGGAAATTGATCCATTGTCATATATACAAAGCTTACTTGATTCTGAATCCGTAGACATGATTCCATTGATCTCTCCTGAAGAGGAAGAGTTCATGAATACAGAAGAATTACCTGACGTGTTACCTATTTTGCCGCTGAAAAATGCGGTCTTGTTCCCTGGTGTCGTGCTTCCCATCACTGTTGGCCGCCAGAAATCTATCCGTTTAGTGAAGAAAGCGTATAGAGGCGATCGCATCATCGGAGTTGTAGCGCAAGAGAATCAACTGATTGAAGAACCAGGTTTAGCTGATTTACACAAAGTAGGTACGGTTGCCCGTATCTTGCGTATGCTGGTTTTACCGGATGGCAATACGACCATTATCATTCAGGGAAAACGTCGTTTTGAAATTGACGAGATGGTGCAGGAAGATCCTTACATCACCGCACGTGTGAAATACCGTGAAGATATTTACCCTGATAAAAGTAAAAACGAAAACAAAGCGCTCTTTCAATCTTTGAAAGATCTGGCGACTAAAATGCTTAGACTAAATCCTGAAATTCCTCAGGATGCGCAAATAGCCATCAACAACATTGAAAGCTCCGGGTTTCTGACACATTTCCTTTCTTCCAACCTTAATGCGGACATAAAGGAAAAGCAAACATTATTGGAAACGGACGATACAAATAAAAGAGCAACACATCTGATGAGCCTTATGGATAAAGACATTCAGATGTTGGAGCTTAAAAGAGAAATTCAATCCAAAGTACATTCTGATCTGGATCAGCAACAACGCGATTATTACTTGCGTCAGCAGATCAAAATTTTGCAGGATGAACTGGGAGGCGCAGAATCCAGTGATGCGGAGATTGAACGCTTGAGGATTAAAGCTAAAAACAAAAAATGGCCGGAAGCTGCCATGCAGCATTTTCAGAAAGAATTGAAAAAACTGGAACGCCTGAATCCTATGGCTGCGGAGTATCCGTTATCGATGAACTACGTGGAGTTTTTAGTAGACCTTCCATGGGACGATACCACCAAAGACAACTTTAATCTCAACCGTGCCAGAAAAGTATTGGATGCAGATCACTTTGGATTAGACAAAGTGAAGGAAAGAATATTGGAATACCTTGCCGTGTTGAAATTGAAAAACAATATGAAGGCTCCAATCCTATGTTTATATGGCCCTCCAGGGGTAGGTAAAACGTCTTTGGGGAAATCAATTGCCAAAGCTTTGAATAGAAAATACAATCGCATCGCATTAGGCGGCGTACACGATGAAGCGGAAATCAGAGGTCATCGTAAAACTTATATAGGCGCCATGCCCGGGCGTATCATTCAAGGAATTAAAAAAGCAAATTCATCTAATCCCGTTTTCATCCTGGATGAAATTGATAAAGTCGGTTCTGACTTTAAAGGCGATCCGGCATCCGCTTTACTGGAAGTGTTGGACCCTGAACAGAACCATAGTTTTACTGATAATTACCTGGAAGTAGAATACGATTTATCAAAAGTATTATTTATCGCCACGGCCAATTCGTTGGATTCTATTCATCCGGCGTTGCGCGATAGAATGGAGATCATTGAAATTAATGGCTATACACTGGAAGAAAAATTGCAGATTGCTAAGAAATACCTGGTGAGTAAGCAGGCGGAAGAACATGGTTTGGAAGCCAATTCTTTTAAAGTAACAGACAAAGCACTGGTTAAAATTATAGAAGATTATACCCGTGAATCCGGCGTGCGTAACCTGGATCGCAAGATTGGAGCATTGACCCGTAACATCGCCAAATCTGTGGTCATGGAACAAGACTATCCCGAAGTAGTGAAGCCCGAAGATTTGCCAGGCATGATTGGTCCGGAAATCTTTGATAAGGAATTGTACGAAGACGATGAACATGCAGGTGTAGTAACGGGTTTAGCCTGGACTCCGGTAGGAGGAGAGATCCTGTACATTGAAGCCAGTTTGAACAGAGGAAAAGGAAGATTGAATATTTCCGGTCAATTGGGTGATGTGATGAAAGAATCTGCTAACGCTGCCTTATCATACCTTCGGGCACATGCAGACGATCTGAAGATAGACTATCGCGTATTTGATCATTTTGATTTACACATTCACGTGCCTGCTGGCGCAGTTCCTAAAGATGGGCCTTCTGCAGGGATTACAATGCTTACCGCATTAGCTTCTGTGTATACGCAGCGTAAAGTGAAGCATAAACTAGCCATGACCGGTGAAATCACCTTGCGCGGTAAAGTGCTTCCGGTTGGTGGAATCAAAGAAAAAATCCTTGCAGCCAAACGTTCCGGTATCAAAGAGATTATTCTGTGTGCTAAAAACAAAAAGGATATATTGGAGATCAAAGACGATTACATCAAGCAAATGCGTTTCCATTATGTAGAAAATGCCAGTGAGGTGTTAACTTTAGCGCTTTTGAAGCAAAAAGTAAAACAACCGATCGATTTGAGCGTTATCGTGAGTCAACACTCCAAAGAATAATATTTTGAAACAGTTAACCCTTTTTTCGGCTTCCTTTTGGAGTAAAGTTTTAGTCCTGTCGCTTTTTAGCGGTGTTTCAGGCTTTGCTCAAATAGGAGGTAAAGATGCTTTTCAATTTTTGCAGCTGCCGGCTAGTGCTCATGTTGCGGGTATTGGAAGTGAAAACGTTTCTGTTAGAGATCGTAGTGTAGGAACGGTATGGCAAAATCCTGCTTTGCTTTCCGATACCATGAATCATGATTTGATGATGACGGTGCACCCCTATTATGCAGGCGTATTCCATTCTCATTTGCAATATGCCACGAAGATTAAAAATTCAGGCTTATGGTCTTTTGGACTGGCCTATTTCAATTATGGCAAAATAGACCAAACGTTGCCTAATGGCACTTCGGTTGGTACCTACAATCCCAATGAATTTGCTGTTTCTGCTACTAAATCTCATACCATCGGTTTATTTAGTATCGGAGGAACATTGAAACTGGCGGCTTCTCAGATTACATCGGATTATAATGCCGCCGCACTTTTGGTAGATGCAGGCGGTAGTTTTAAACATCCCAAACAAGATTGGACTGTTGGATTGGTGGTGAAAAACATTGGCTTTCCTCTTAAAAACTATTATAAAGACGCGGATATCACAATGCCTTTTGACGTGCAGTTGGGAACGACTTTTAAACCTGCACACTTGCCGCTGCGTATTTCGGTGACTGCGCAGAAGTTGTATCAGTTTGATATTTCATACAACGATCCGGCCTTGAATAAACAAGTAACCTTTGATGGTTCTGCTGAAATTAAGGAAGAAAGTGTATTGTCGAAAGGCTTCAGACACATGGTGATTGGTGCGGAGTTGTTGCTTAGTAAAAATTTCCATTTTCGAGTAGGGTATAATTCATTGATCCGAAGAGATCTCCGTTTGCAGACAAAAGCAGGAGTAGCCGGTATCTCATGGGGTTTCATGCTGCGCGTCAAGCGATTTGAATTTTCATTTACCCGAGCTTATTACCACGTTGCAGGGGGTACCAATTACATTGGTTTAGTGGTCAATACCAGCGACCTTTTCGGCAGAAAAAATAAATAATTTATGGATCAGCAGCCACAGGAGAACAAACTTTATTTGACTCCTCGTCAAATCGTTTTGGAGTTAGATAAATACATCATTGGCCAGCACAATGCTAAACGGCATGTTGCGATTGCCTTGCGCAATCGTTGGAGAAGAATGACTGCTCCTGACGAAATGAAGAAGGAGATCGTTCCGAATAATATTTTAATGATAGGCTCTACAGGAGTTGGTAAAACAGAAATTGCGCGTCGCTTGGCAAAAGTGGCGGATGCTCCTTTTACCAAAGTGGAAGCCAGTAAATTTACAGAAGTCGGTTATGTAGGCCGCGATGTAGAAAGCATGGTACGTGACCTAGTGGAACAGTCTGTGCAGATGGTGAAAGCTCAGAAGAAACAAGAGGTATATGCCAAAGCCACGCAAATGGTGGAGGATGTTATTTTGGATGCATTGATTCCACCCCTTAAAAAGGACAATGGAATTTCGTCCGGTGATTCTTCTGATGAAGATTTGAATGAACGTACGCGTGAATCGTTTCGTGAAAAATTGAAACGAGGAGAGTTGGAAGAGCGCAAGATCGATATCAGCATACAGCAATCTTCCTCTCCCGGTGTAGGCATGATTGGTGGAGCCATGGATGAAGCGGCCATGATGAACATTCAGGAAATGATCGGCAACATGATGCCGAAGAAACAGAAGAAACGTAAAGTTACGATTGCCGATGCGCGCAAGATCCTGTTAGAAGAAGAAGCGGCAAAGATGATTGATATGGATGAGGTGAAGGAAGAAGCCTTGAGAAAGGCAGAGAACCTAGGCATCATTTTTATAGACGAAATTGATAAGATTGCATCCCGTAGTAATAAAGGTGGAAGTGGTCCGGATGTCAGCAGAGAAGGTGTACAGCGCGATCTGCTGCCAATAGTGGAAGGCAGCAGCATCAATACAAAATATGGCGTGATCAATACCGATCACATCTTGTTCATTGCAGCAGGCGCTTTTCATGTATCCAAACCTTCAGATTTGATTCCTGAATTGCAGGGACGTTTCCCGATTCGTGTAGAGCTAGACGGGTTATCGGAAGATGATTTTTATCAAATCCTTAAAGCTCCCAAAAATGCATTGACAAAACAGTATCAGGCTTTGCTTTCTTCCGAACAAGTTACTTTGGAGTTTACCGATGAATCTTTGCGTAGCATTGCCAATGTAGCCTTTAGAGCCAATGAGGAAATGGAAAACATTGGAGCAAGGCGCTTACATACGGTCATGAGTTTGTTGCTAAATGAAATATTGTTTGATGTACCGGATGTCATTGGTCCTCATGCGAACATTCAAATTACCCCTCAGATGGTAGAAGAGAAGCTGTCCGGTTTGATCAAGAACAAGGACATGAGTCAGTACATATTGTAGTCTTTAGACATCAGTGGTTAGTCGTCAGTAAAATATGAATCACTATTTTACTGACAGGAGTTTCTTCTGGTATCGGATTAGCATTAGTAAAACAATTGCTTTCTCAACAAGAGGAATTAACAATACACGGTTGTTCCAGAAGAGATCCAGGTATTGATGATCTGAGGTTTCATTATTATAACATAGATCTTTCTGAAACAGCATCATTGGGGAAAAATGCCTCTCATTTTTTTAAGGTAAAACCTGGGGAATTAAAACGTTTGATATTGATCAACAATGCTGGGATGCTGGGAAATGCAGCCTTTGTAGGCGAGCAGCAGGCAGAACATTATATTTCTACTTTTACAGTAAATACATTAGCTCCAATCATTTTTTTGAAGTGTTCATTAAGCTTTTTCAGCACATTGAACCTGAAAGAATAATTTTCAATATCAGTTCTGGTGCAGCCAACAAAGACATAGAAGGTTGGGCGGCTTACTGTGCTTCTAAATTGGCTTTGGATCGCTTTACTACTGTTTGTGCGCAAGAGCAAACGCATAAAATACATCCTATCAGTATCCATAGCGTTTCTCCAGGTGTGATTGATACTGCCATGCAGGCAGAAATCAGAACGGCTTCCAAAGAGCAATTTCCTTCTTTGGATCACTTTGTAGGATTGCATCGAAATGGGGAGTTATTGTCTGCAGATGTTGCTGCGGAAAAGATTATAGTGTTGTTAAATCGGGCTAATTTTCGTTCTAATTCCCTATTATCTCTTAGAAATCTATAATTTTACTCTGTAAAATGGTATTTTTATTACTCTATTTTTTTATATGTTTTAACATGAAATACTATGCTTAGTCGATGTTATTGGACGTTTAGTGGATATTAATCCCCAGTTATTTTAAAAAATACAGTATATAATTTTACTTTATCGTATAAATATTACATATTTGATCAGTGGCCAAGCTGTAAAGCTTATTTTTCAAATATTTTTTATACTTCTGGATGAGGATGGAGATCAGCAATGATTTTCATCCTCTCTTTTTTTAGAATTTATCCACTGTACATGACAATCCTACTTTTAATTATGTGAAAACTGTTTAATTTCGTAACCACAACCAGGAAGGGTATAGTATCTGCATAAAGGCTTAGGGTTGATTGTAATTTATGGAAAAGAATGCCTTAGAGGTTTATAATAGTTTTTTACCGAACGCAAAACATTGGGTACAGGAATTGGATTATTATTCCAAGTCTCAATTCAAAAGAGTTCCGGAAGGTTATGAGTTATCCATCGGTCAGGTTTATGATTCGTTGATTCAGGTCTCTTACCATTTCTTTATGAAAAATGCACTCGACTGTGCCTATGATCGTGGCGTCTCTGCTACCGGTGAAAAGACATTTAAAGGCTGGGCGATGTTTCAGGCGAAGGGTTTATTTTATTTAAAGCCAGCCATGGGTTACGATTATGTACCTAAGGCCCCCGAAGGTGCTTTAGGTGTAAAAGATGAAATGTATAAGTTTTTAAAACTCATCTACAAAGTGGCACAGGAGATTGATACTAAAAAACCGGAAGGTAAATTACTCCATCCTGTTTTTGGTTACCTTACTGCTTTAGAGTGGCTTACTTTAGTAGCGAAGCACTTTGAGGCGATGCATAAAATCAAACTTAAAATAGACACTTCTGTTCGTTCTAAATATATTGTAGATGAATTAGAAGAACAGTATTAAGCATAAAAAAAGGAGCTGACTAGCTCCTTTTTTTATGCTTAATAGTTTATTTTTTCGAGTCGGTAATCTATGTATTTTTCCTCTTTGAAATACTCACCGACAAAAATGTATCCTGACTTTCCTTTTCTGACGATATAATTAGAAGATGTTCTGTTTAAGTCTGTCTTATCTGTTACAAAAGTTTTTTCAGGAGTGTAGGTAATGACTCCTAAAACAATCTTCCCCTTTTCACCTTTTTCTTTGACATAATCGGTGTAGGCAATGCTAAAGGTTTTTTTATCTTTGCTCAGTTGAGTGAAACCATAATCAAACCAATTCGAAGTGATGGCAATGATTGGTAAAAACCTGCCATGGCGTGTGATGTCGCCAGTAGTGGAATGCTCAGATCTTCTTTTGTCAAATAGATCCGTAGACTTTATTTCCAACGCGGAGTTTAGCGTAAGGGCAAAAATATCTTTGGTATAGAAAAATGTTGAAATGTTTTTACTCCCCGGAGAAGATGGCCCAGCTCGATAGCTGTATTGTTCCCCAATGATGATAAAATCTCCGTCAGAAGTTTTTATCATATTATGAGTATAGAGATCATAGGTTTTGTAAAACGTTGTAGGCTTTTCTTTTTTTCCTTCCTTCACTTCTTTTTTATCATCATAAGAAACAAGTTTAGCCAGGTCTTTTTCCCATTCATAATATGCTTTTTTAATTACGTTACCTTTCATGTCTAATAATTGAGAAAAATACCCTGTACTGGTGGTAATTGTTTTTCCCTTTTCAATCTTGCCTTTGAAGTATTCTCCAAAAACAAGTATCTCATTAGATGCTTCCAAATAATTTATTTTTGCGGGTGCAAGAATATACTGGTCGTCCTTGATGGCTATGTTTTCCAATTCTTTTCCTGTTGCCAGATCATTGATCAAAAGATTGAATGTCCCTTCATAGGAATAATATTCTTTTCTACGACTAATTAAGCTTACTACCGTTGTGCGGGTTTGGAATGCTTCCTGAGCTTCATCATAGACGTCGGTCACTATGTCAGGACATTGAACGGACCACATGAGTTTTAGATCATTGCTGTAGCGGTCAATGATGTATTTTGTTTTGTTGTTTTTTATGTATCCATAATTCAAAAAGCCAGTATTGGCTACTGGATAAAGAAAGGTATAACCAAGGGAATTTCCTTTTGACTGATAATTATAAATGCTTTGAGCAGGGCCGTGATCTTCAACTGAATTAGAAATTGCTCCCAATTGTTTTAATGACTTGTCGTAAGTAACCAGCTCATTCATTTTCATTTTTGGGTCGTAGAAGCTGAAGATAAACGCATTCCCATTGTAGTTGGCTTCTACAAGGGCTGTTGCCCTAGGTTTTATCAAATCAAGGGAATTGATTTCTCTTAGATTTTCATCTGTTACTTTTAAAATATAAGTGTTATTTACTTTATCCTTACTGTCTACCAAATAGAAAAAAAAGTATCCGATAACATTTTTTTCTTCCGATAAGATCTCACCAGTATTTTTAAGTTGGATATTAAGAATGTTATCCAGTTTTAAATTCTGAGCAAAACTTTGCGTTATGAAAAGAAAATAAATAAGGAGCGTTAGTGTTTTTTTCATAAACGATCGTATAGTTAAGTTGAAAAATTAGACAGGTGAAATTAATTGAAAGCGTTAAGGTATTTCCCTGAAGGAAACTTAGTTTTGTATTCTTCTATTAAAGCGACAGTATTGTTTTTAGCACCAGGCAATTTACTGCATAAAATCATTGCATAAAGAAACTCCTCATCCGTTCTGAATGGAATGGCTCTGTTCTCTAAATAAGCATTCGATAGCATAGCTATCTCGCTTAGCCTTAATGCATGAATAAACTGCAAAAGGTTATTATAATTAGTTTCAAACTCACTATTAGGTAAATCGAGGACTCTTCCTAATTCTTTGTTTTTTTGTCGTTCGTATAAAGTATAAAAACATTTCCCCACCATGGCATGCAGATAAGCGTTGTCCGGATATTTTTCCAACAGTACTAATGTGTAATAGAGCGATTGACCAACCGCATGGTTATAGTATAAACTTTCTATTGTTTCAAAATCCGACTGTAGCATTACCCTTTCAAGCGTAGTATTTTTAGGTAAAGTTGGAGCTTGTTTATCCGCAAGTATTCTTTTCATAGCGGCTTCTCTTTTATTGCAATCAGGATGAGTGCTTGCAGTATCTGAATCTTCGTATTTCCTTTTATGGTAATCGAAATCGGGCATGTCGCTGATTAACCAATCGTCTTTAAAGGGAAGTTCCTTACTGTCAAAATGTTTTTTTAGATCAATAGGCGGGATGTAGTGAGGATCGTCGCAATGCTTTAATATGTCCATTACACGAATGGCTTCTAAAGGATTGTAGTTCGTTTTCAACAGATAGATTAAAGCTACAGAATCAGCTTCTGCTTCATTGCTTCTGCTGTGTTTGGTTATATCAAGGGTTAAGGATTCGATGAGTTGTTTATACTTCTCGTACTGATTGCCGCCTGTTTTTTTTACCTCATTTATTTTTTTTTCCAACGTTTTGTCGAAGTTCAGTTCAGCCAGTTGATCAATTTTTTGATCGATGTGTTTTAAATGGTAGTGGGCCAATTCATGGCAAATGATAAAAGCTATTTGACTCTCATTTTGCATTTTAGATAAAAGTCCCAAATGAAAAGCCAATACTCCCCCAGAAGTGCTGAATGCGTTAGGATAAGCACTGCGGTATGCATAAATGACAGTTTCTCTTTTTAACTGAGGGTTAGCAGTATAAATCTGATCGCTGATGATTTGAAGGTAAGAGGAAAAAATGGTATCCAGCATAAATTTGCCATCGGCAAATTGTTGATTGATGGTAAGGTATGAATCCGTGTATAGTTCACATTTATATTTAGCCGTTTCCCTTTTGATACTTGAACGCATGGCACCATCTTTTTGAGCAAAGAGTTTGTTTTTAAGAATGGCTTGCATTTCCAAAGGAATGGCAGTGTCTATTTTCGCTGGCTTATAGGTTTTCTCTAATTGAGAAAAAGCTGAAAAATTTAAACTATAGATGATCGAAAAAGTGAGTAAAAATTTTCTTTTCATTTTAAAACAGTGGGATTAAAGATAATAATAAGTCCAGACGAATCCTCTCCGTCGGTTGTTTTGATTATTGTTATAAATATTATATTTCTGATATATAGGCAATTATGGTCTTTTTTTATAAAAAATAGAGTTGATAACTTTAACGGAGAATCTTTTCATTGGGTTTACCGTAGAAGACAATAAAATAATCTGATTCTATGTGATAAATTGAAACGAAGTTCTTAATTTTCGCAGCAAAACGCCCCTTATTTTATGAGAAAAATTTACATTTTAGCAGTCACTTTGCTGATTACATTTCAATCAGTCGCCCAAAAATTAGACAAAGAAGCGACCATCGATATTTCAGGTAAAGCAAAACGAGGCTACCTGGGTAACGTTATAGTGGACGATTCCAGAGAACAACTGGATCTGGTATTCGTAACGAAAGCTACTAATAGAAAGGTAAAGTTTGAAGCGTATCAATTTGATTACAATTTGAAACTCATCAACAAAATTGAAGACGAGCAGGAAGTAGATAAAGCAAAGAGTAAATATTCCTGGTTTAATTTTAAAGGAGATTCTTATGCCGTAGAAGGAGTGACTGCAGAAGGCAATTTGTTGGGAAAATTTGTAGTAAAGAAAAGACGCATCACGTATAGCTATTCATGGTTATTGGGAAGGTATCGTAAAAATGTAAAGACCTTAGACAAAGTAAAATTTGAAACTCCCAACGGTCGCAAAATGTTTTTCCTTGCCGGCTTTGATAACGATCAGACAGGTGAAGTACTGGCGCTAGCCGGTCACCAGCCTTCTAAGGGAGAAAACTCTTATTTATACATGCAGAAAATGTCTATCATGCGTGTTAACTTTAACCTTGCGTTGGTTAGTGAAAAAGTAATAGATTTAAAATATCCTCAGGCGCTCTTATATTCGGGGCCCAATTCTGCGGTTGATGCGGAGTCTGATGAACAAAGCAACTGGTTTGTAGTATTTGCACCAAGCGGCTTTCCTGGTAAAAAAGAAAGAGATCCTGCACCAGACAATTATACTTTGGTAGAAATTACTCCTACAGGTGATGTAGTGCGTACAGTAAATTTCAAAAGCAAATGTGCTGATTGGTTGGTGAGTGGTGTTTATGCTAAAGGCGATGAAATTTACATTTATGGTCCTGGCGTATCTAAAAAAGCCGGAGAAGATTATGTAGAATTAGTAAGGCCGACGGAAGAATCTAAATTTACAGACATACAAATTGCTTGCATCAAAGGTAATGCTGCAAAATTTGTATCAGCCACAAACGTAGACGAGTTCAAAGCTAAAGTTCAAGGCGTAGCAGGAGATAAAAATCCAACCTATTATAATGGTAAAAAAGTAGACATTCGTTCTTTGTACGTAGCAAAAAATGGAGACTTATTGATTACGGCACAGGATTTCAGAGTAGATAAACAAGGAGATGCACAAGGTATATTGTATAAGGACTTGATGTTGTTCCACTTTGATGCACAAGGTAAACTGATTACCCAATACGGTATTGAGAATGAAGTAAAAAAAGGAGGTCTTGTGGGCGGAGGATTGGCTGATCCTAGATTTCATGCAGCTAGAGGAACCATTTTAGAAAGTGCAGATGGAAAATCATTGTGTTGGATGTTGTATATTCCTTACCTGACGCAATCCGAAACAGAAGATTATGGTACGTATAAAGTCACGACCTTCTATCCAAGAAGATATCCTAAAGTGGTAAAGATTGATCTGGAAGGTAAGAAGATTGCAGGTGTAGCCGATTACGGAGACAAAGAATACTTCTTATTGGAGGAACATCCGTTTGTAGAAATCAACGATGGTAAACAAGGTATTTACATCGGAGAAAGCAAAAATGGAAAATCGATCTGGTTGGGTAAGTTTGATCCGGCTAAACTGTAATTATTTGTTGTAGAAAAAAATAAAAATGCTCCGCTTAATCGGAGCATTTTTTAATTGATGTCATTATAACCATTTGCCTACATGAAAATCAAACATTGTTTTTTTATAACAGCATTTACGCTGACAGGCTCTATAGCATTTGCTCAGACAGCCGAAATGAAGTTTACCACACAGCCAGAAAATTTGGGACAAAACGTCAACACTGGCTACTCAGATTTTAAACCCATCGTAACACCTGATGGTAAGACCGTTTATTTTATCAGAAGAGATTTTCCGCGTAACGTAGGAGGAGGAAGTGACGACATCTGGTATACGAAGTACATAAATGGTGAATGGACCGTGGCTCAAAATATGGGAAGTCCATTGAATACAGCCAGTGTGAATGCTGTATCTGCAATTTCCCCTGATGGCAATAGTATGTTGGTGATGAGTGCCTACAACTACTTTGACGGCACCATATCTGCTGGCGTATCCATGAGTTATAGAGATAAAAAAGGTTGGGTTTTTCCTAAGAAACAAGAAGTGAAAGATTGGGTGAACCTGAATGAGCATGTGGATTATTATTTAACGAACGATCAACAACTCATGTTGGTGAGTGCGGAGCGCAAGAAAAAAGAAAACTTCGGAGGACAAGATATTTATTTTTGTAAAAAGACAGGCGATAATGCTTGGACCGTCCCGGTTAATTTAGGTCCAGTTATCAATACAGCGGGTGACGAATTTGGAGCTTTCTTAGCGGCAGATGGCAAGACATTGTTTTTTGCTTCTGACGGTCACGTAGGTTTGGGAAGTGCAGACATCTGGATGAGCAAGCGATTGGATGACAGTTGGACCAATTGGTCGCCGATTGTAAACCTCGGGCCTCCCATCAATACGGCAGATTGGGATGCTTATTTCACAATACCGGCTTCTGGAGATTATGCTTATTTCTCTTCTTCTAACAACAGCTTTGGCAATGAAGACGTGTTTCGTATAAAAATGCCAGAAGCTGCTAAGCCAGATGCAGTGGTACTTGTAAAGGGAAAGGTATTGGATAAAGAAACGGGTTTGCCTGTGAAAGGAGTTGTTACGTATGAAACACTTCCCAGTGGTAAGATAGCAGGAACGGCCCGTTCAGAGCCAGCAGAAGGTAATTACAGCATCGTTTTACCTAAAGGTTATAATTATGGTTTTATTGCGGAATCAGAAGGATACTATGCCATCAATGAAAACATAGATTTATTTGCACTCGATGCTTATAAAGAAGTAGAACGAAATATTTACATGGCACCCTTAACTGTAGGTGCGGTTATTCGTTTGAATAATATTTTCTTTGAGTTTGGTAAAGCAGTATTGAAGGAAGAGTCATATCCCGAATTGGATCGTGTGGTAAAATTGTTGATTGCTAATCCAACCATTACTTTAGAGATTGCCGGTCATACGGATAACGTAGGTTCAGATGAAGCAAATCAAACCTTGTCTGCTGATCGTGCGAAAGCAGTGGTTGATTACCTGATCTCAAAAGGCATTGGTAAAAAAGCCTTGTCTTCTAAAGGTTACGGAGAAACTGTACCTGTTGGTGATAATATTACAGAGGAAGGCAGACAATTGAATAGGAGGGTGGAGTTTAAGATATTGAATAAGTAATAAAGATCGCTGGTGCAAGCGTCTACGCTTGTTCCTGAAATCATATAGAGCGTCCAGCTAGGGCTTTGTATTTATCAGCGAAAATTATTTAACCATGTTCTGTCTCGATGATAGGACATGGTTTTTTTATGGCAGGTCTTCAGACCTGATACGGCTGTATAAAACTGAGTAGTTTGTTTTTTCATGCTAGCCTTTTACTTTTCTTTTGCTCTGCCAAAAGAAAAGTAACAAAAGAAAAGGCAGCCAGCAAAAGCAATGTGTGAAGACATTGTGAATCCGTATGCTTTGCGAATTTAATTGATGAGAATGTCTTCACACATTTGCTCTTTTCCTGGACGCCAGCGCGCCATGCTTTAGTACTGGAGTCAGCGTTAGGGATTGAGCCATTATTTGAGCTCTTCCGGCTTTTTCAGCGGGAAAGCGAGTGGCGAAAGCCCGGCCCGAAGGGAACGCCCTATTCTTCACTAACTGAATCTACTATAAGTAGGGTATCATTTTAAATTTCTCAAACTTATCATAGTTATAAACTATAACACTATAACATGTACAAAACTGAGTGTCAACCCGAAGCTCGAGCGAGACGCTCTATGTGATTATAGGAACAAGCGTAGACGCTTGCACCAGCGCAAAAATACTACCCACAAAAAAAGCCCTTCGAAACTGGAAGGGCTTTTTTATAATCATTTTGAAAAGATTACTTTACTGAATCGATGTGCTCGATCAAGTTTACCAATTTGTTGGAATAACCCCACTCGTTATCATACCATGCTACGATTTTCACGAAGTTGTCATTCAAAGCGATACCTGCTTTAGCATCGAAGATAGAAGTACGAGCATCTCCCAAGAAATCGTTAGATACTACTTCGTCTTCCGTGTATCCAAGAATACCTTTCATCTCACCTTCAGAAGCTTCTTTCATGGCTTTCTTGATTTCTTCGTAAGAAGCACCTTTAGTCAAGCGGCAAGTCAAGTCAACTACAGAAACGTCAGGAGTTGGTACGCGGAAAGACATACCTGTTAGTTTACCTTTCAACTCAGGAATTACCAAGCCTACAGCTTTAGCAGCACCAGTAGAAGAAGGGATAATGTTTTGGTAAGCGCCACGGCCACCTCTCCAGTCTTTAGCAGACGGACCGTCTACTGTTTTCTGAGTGGCTGTTACCGCGTGTACAGTGGTCATCAAACCTTCAGAGATACCGAATTTATCGTTCAATACCTTTGCGATAGGTGCAAGACAGTTTGTTGTACAAGACGCGTTAGAAATGATGTTCATGCTCTTGTTGTAGACTTTATGGTTAACACCCATTACAAAAGTAGGGGTATCGTCTTTAGCAGGAGCAGATAAGATTACTTTTTTAGCACCTGCATCGATGTGTTTTTGACCAGTTTCCTGAGTCAAGAACAAACCTGTAGATTCTACGATATAATCAGCACCGATTTCATTCCATTTCAAGTTAGCAGGATCTTTCTCAGCTGTAATACGGATTGCTTTGCCATTAACGACAAGCTTACCATCTTTTACTTCGATAGTGCCCTGGAAAATACCGTGTGTAGAATCATATTTCAACATGTAAGCCATGTAGTCTACCTCGATAAGGTCATTGATACCTACTACTTCAATTTTAGGGTTGCTAGCAGCTGCACGGAAAACTAATCTTCCGATACGACCGAACCCGTTGATACCCACTTTAATTGTAGACATATTCGATTGGTTTTAAAGTTTAAGAGCGTGAATGTGCTTCACGATAAGGCTTCAAACATACAAATACGCGCAAGAAAAGTCAAAACTGCGCCCCTCTAATTTATGGGAATAATAATATTAGGACTTTTTTCAAGAATTGTTTGGCTAGTTTGGAATAAACTCATACCTTTGCGTCACCAATTTTGAAACATGGTCCGTTCGTCTAGGGGTTAGGACGCGTCCCTTTCACGGACGAAACACGGGTTCGATTCCCGTACGGACTAC
>JACMQM010000059.1 GCA_014376985.1 Cytophagaceae bacterium
ACCTACACCAGCAACAACGGCAATAACCAACGCTGGAAATTGATCAATTTAGGAAATGATATTTATGAATTAGAGCCGCAGCATGCGCTAGGAAAGCGTCTGGATGTAACTGGTGCCTCAACGGCTAACCAAGCCAGAGCACAAATCTATACCAGCAACAACGGACAAAACCAACGTTGGAAATTGATTCTTATTTCTAACGGCGTAAGAGAAGCTGGTGCAGAAGCGGAAACAGAGACAACGGAAATCCTCTCCATCTATCCGAATCCTGTGCAGACAGAAGCGATGATTACGTTTCAAAAATCAGCTCATGGAAGTCAGGTAGCTATTCTTCTTCGTAACCATACAGGTGAGTTGATCAGAGAATTCAATGTATCTAAAAATAATTCCGGCGTCATCATACTGAACAGTGCTGATTTCGTATCGGGAGAATATTTCTATACGTTGGTTGTCGATGGAAAACCGGTGAGTACAAAACGATTTGTGGTGGTGCATTAATTGAGAGCGCAGAAACAGAGCGGAGAGCGAAGTGTGTATCCTTCGCTCTCCGCTCTGTTTTTTTATTTTGGGTGTCAGGTTTTCAAACCTGACACTGTCGGACAATACTCAACAGTTTGCGTTTACTCTATCATGCTTGCCATTAAATTCCTCAAGGGACTTTACTTTATAGTGAATGAGTATCTTGTCGGATATTAAAAAAGAAAACAAAGCATATTGCTGTCTTGACCCCTTCAGGTGGTTTGGAGGCAAGACAGCTAGGATAGATACGATTATTCCCTTTCTATCCAGCATACTTACCAAGCGTCTGCTTCACCCTTGTCATTGCCAAGTTCACACCTAAACTGGTGCGTATGGCAGACGACGGAAGCAGAGAAGATTAATGATTTAAAGGTGCCGTAAAATAGTGTTACTTCGGTCGAGCGTCAAATGAATTTGAAAGGTGCCTTTTCAAATCCTGCTCCGCCATGGTGCATAGCTCAATTGAAACACTTGTTTGTTATTTGCCTTTTTTTTAAAACAGAAACGGAACAGAGAAACAGATTATGACTCGTTAGTAATGCCGACATTGAGGTATAGATTCCCCGCTTTCATTTTTATACAACCTTTAGGGCCACTGAAGGCCTTATAAAGGAGGCATGGTAATAGCATATTGTTATGCGTATCAAACTTACACTTATGAAAACTGCCATCGGATATGCCTTTCTTGCTTTTGCCGCTTTCATGGCCGGCGTGTTTGTGATTGTGATTTATTATTCTGTTAGAGGAAAAATTCACATCATCGATCCTGCATACCATAGTCCGCTTTACCTTACGGCAACCATCATTCTCGGCGCTGCGAACCTGATTGCTATTTTCCCTTTGACTTATTATGGATTCAAATGGATCAAAAAAGAATTGAACTATGTTAGTCCACCTACAGGATCAGATCGCGTGCAATAGAGAAAGAAACAATATTTGATTTACCTCTTTAATTAAAATTTAAATTATGAAAACAACCACACAACTCGGTATCTGGATGGATCATGCGAGTGCCAATCTTATAGACCTGGCTGCTGAGTCCGCAGAATCTTCTGTTATTGAATCGGACTTCACACACGAAGATAAAGAAGAAAGCCTCAACAGAAGTGAGCAACTTATGCACAACAAAGAACAACATCAGCAAGCGGCTTATTATAAAGAATTGGGTGCAGTAATTAAACAATACGATGAAGTTCTTTTATTTGGACCGACAACTGCCAAAACAGAATTGTATAACCTCTTGAAAGAAGATCATCATTTCGCTGACATCAAAATGGAATGCAAGCAAACCGATAAACTCAGCAACAAGCAACAACATGCTTTTGTGAAAGAGTATTTCTCTAAATAAGTTATCCCTTAACTTATGTAAAAGCCACCTGAAACGGTGGCTTTTTTTATTTCAGCTGCTAAAAATAAAAATTCAATTTACTTCACAGTGTTGCATTAAATAGTAAACAGCTTTGATTAAAAATCAACTTTTACTTTTCTGTCAAACTTTGTCATAAAACCATACAACTTTTCTCCCAAAAGATCACGTTGTATTTCTTTTGATTTCTCTTCGTATCGATCATAATCTACTTGATGACCGGTATAATTAAAATCAAATCCGCGTGTTTTAATTTGAATAAAACAGCATATAAACCCTAAAGTAAAAACAGCTATTGCTATTTTACTTGTTTTTTGTTTCAACCATTGACTGGCTGGTAATACTAACAGATTGATTAGAATAACCGTTACAATAATCAGGAAAATATCATAGTTATTCCACCACCAAATATCTCCGGTGCCTCCAAAGTATGTTTTTCCGGGCCAGAAAAAATCCACTCCTCCCCATACACAGGACGGCGTAGGCATATCTTCTATCAAGTGTATGATGAAGGCAAAAAAGAAACTGGTCAATAAGAGTGCATCCTTTTTACGTTACTCCCAAAAAGCAGCGAAGGTATAAAATTTTACTTGCAGGAAGTAGCGGATTACTCACAGTGAAAAAGTTGCTAATGAGGCCGCCACGAGTGAGTGCAGGAAGCCATGATGAGAATACCAGAATTTCGAAAAATAAATACCCTTACCACTGTGCTGAAGATTAAATAATTTACCAATAGTTGCATCAAATTTTGACCATAAACTGAGTGCGTCGAAATCTGGTAAAATAGCAGCCAAGCCGGATAAAAGAACAATAGTCATTTTATTCTTTACACCTTTCCCTGTAAAACTCGCCGCTACCTTTCCTACTGCCACTCCCGAAAGACCATGAGTAATAATATCCATAATGAAAACTTAAAAATAACCTATTAGGTTTTTATCCATTTATAGAGTTAGGAATATTTATGGATTACTTATATTAGATTAAAGCAGGATTGTTAAAATATCTAAGGCCTTTGTTCGTCCTTAAATAAAACACAAATATCCATGGGAATATAAATAATTCTCATAGGCGTCTCACACAAAACACCCCAAATCTGAAATACTTTATTTTTAAGGATTTCACAACATCCTCTTCAAAAGCCGCTTAATTCTTAGCGCATGATTTTTCTCATTCTATCCAGTTTTTACCTAATGATGTTTCTCCGTATACCAATAGGTGATAATTTACGTAGGTTGTCATGTCGATTAATACATGCTTGAAGTAAAGCGTTGGCACTATTTCCGTTTTTCAAGTAGAAGTTAATGGGCTTATTATTTATATAAACTGTAGTAGATATGCTTTAATTTAACGTTATTGGTTAAAACGCAAACGTGATTCCTATTGCAATCAATACTCTGACCATTTTATATGCCGATGATGATCCTGATGATATTTTTTTATTTGAAAATGCATTAAGAGAAAGTGAATTAGAATGTTCTTTTTTTAGTTTTCCTTCTGGTGTCGCCTTGCTGGAAAGTATAAAAGAAGATAGCCATACATCTCCTGTTATTTTTTTAGATGTAAACATGCCACTAAAAACAGGTATTGAATGCCTAAAAGAAATTAAATCGGATGTCTCATTGAACAACATTCCGGTATTCATCATGTCTACCTCCAATGCCGATGCTTACAGCAGTTCAGCGCTGTTAAACGGTGCCAATGCTTTTATCCTGAAACCATCTGAATACCTTGTCCTAAAAGAGAAAATTATTGCGGCCATCTTGTCCTGTGCACCTTCTCTTTATAATTCCCAAAAATGAAAGCTATAAGTATAGAAAATACAGAGCTCGCTAATTTAACCAACTGCGACAGTGAACCCATACATACTCCTGGTACCATACAGCCACATGGCTTCTTACTAGCGCTGGATACTGATTACAAGGTAAAATTTTGCAGCAAAAACATATCCGACTTTCAGTTATCATTGGAACATACGCTGGATCAAAATATATTATCTGTTTTTGATCCAGAACAATCCATCATAATAAAAAAATACCTGGACAATTCTATTTTTGAAAGTACCAAGCCATTGACGTGTCAACACCAGGAGATTTACTTCAATGTCAATGTGCATCGTTCCGGTGAGTATTTCATATTAGAATTCGAACCCTTTCCGGATGGCAACTTAGAACTTTCTAACCTCTACTTGCAAACTAAAAAATTCACCTCTATACTGAGCGAAACTATCGGATTAAAACAATTGTGCCAAACCATAAGTGAAGAAGTGAAATTCATTACCGGTTATGACCGCGTCATGGTGTATACCTTCGATGAGAAATTTAATGGAGAAATTTTTGCGGAAGCAAAAAACGCGGAGCTGGAGCCATTTCTTGGTCTGCATTATCCGCATACAGACATTCCGGCACAAGCCAGAGCATTGTACCAGCACAACTTGATGCGGATGATTGTGGATGTTAATTATATCCCAGCCCCTTTATTGACCTTCAACAAAGAAGCAGACCATGAACAACTTGACCTGAGCCATTCACTGCTTCGCAGTGTGTCTCCTATTCACATTGAGTACCTGAAAAACATGGGAGTAAGTGGAACATTAACCATCTCTCTGATGTCCGACAATAAATTATGGGGGCTGATTGCCTGCCACCATTATTCCGCTAAGAACCTGCCGCATTATGTCAGAATATCCGCACGATTGCAAGGACATTTTTTGACCTCTCAAATTAAAGTACAAAAGGTGGCGGAAGAATACGCGCTAAAAATGAAGCTTGACAAAAAGCTAGATGCTTTCCTGGCCATACTGGATAGCCATTCGCTGAAAGCAGAGAACGACATCACAGTGGAAGAACTAGTCTCGCTGACCAATTCGCACGGTGTTTGCCTGGTCAGTGATGCATCTGTTTATTCTTATGGTGATGTTCCTGAAATAGAAGAAATCACTACACTGCTTAAGATCATGTCGGAGAAAAATTTCCAGTTTGTATCTTCTGCGAATGTGCTGAATGATTTTGGTCTTTACTTGTCCAGACAAGTAGCAGGATGTTTATATTACAAATTAGACGAAACCGTTTCTCTGCTATGGTTCAGGAACGAATTTAAGAAAGAGATCCATTGGGCCGGAGACCCCGATAAATCTATCATGAAAGACCAGAGCGGATTGAGCCCCCGAAAATCTTTTGCCGTTTGGAAAGAAGTCGTCACCAACTACAGCAGCGACTGGCAGCAGGCTGAGATAGACATTGCGAATAAATGTGTGTATGCGATACAAAAACATTATTCGATATTGAAGAGTAAAAAAGTACAGAAAACACAAAGTAAGCTATTAAAGAAATTACAACAGGCCAATGAAGAATTGGAGAACATCAATTGGATAAGCACCCATGATTTAAAAGAGCCGCTGAGAAAAATAAGAGTTTTCGCATCGATGCTGCTGAATCAGGAGAAATTCACCTTTGATCCGCAGGCAGCCAACCTAATCGGACGCATGGCTGCTTCTGCCGGTAAAATGCATAACCTGTTAGATGACCTGATGTCTTTTGCAAAAGTAAAAAATGGTGAATATGTGTATGAAGAAATAAACCTAAACGAGCTCTTAAATTTTATCTTAGAGGAAAATAAAGACGTTATACAAGAGAGTAAGTGTACAGTAAATATAGACTCTTTGCCTATTGTACACGGCATTACAGTTTTGATGCGTCAGTTACTTTCAAACTTATTGTTCAACTCTATAAAATTTTCAAGACCGGATATTTCGCCTGTCATCACTATTCGCTCTCGTTTACTTCCTCTAAAAGAAGAAATAGCCTTTTACGAACTGGTGATTTCAGACAACGGACAAGGGTTTGAAAACCAATATGCTGATCTGATTTTTAAAGCCTTTCAGCGATTGCAGTATACCGCGCAAATAGAAGGCACAGGGATGGGACTAGCCATTTGTAAAAAAATTGTGGAGATGCACAAAGGTAAAATAGTGGGCGAAGGACTGTTGAATCAAGGTGCCACATTTACCATTACCCTACCATTTCACCCAGACCATGTTTAGCTAAAATATTATTCCACTTTATTCAACCATTGGTATAAAGTAGTAAAAACTGTTTTGGCACCTTCAATAACTTCCTGTTCTTCTTGCTCAGTAGAAGCTACTGCATTAAGAAATGATATAAAATTTCTCCAAAACAATCCGGTTTCCTCACCGTATCCTGCAAAATAAGCGGCTCCTTTTTCTTTGTTTATGCCAGATGCCACTAAACTCTGATAAATAAACTTAGATCCAAGCGTAGAACCTTCAATGACATACAAAGCCCCTGCTGCTTTAAATAACGTATCAATAACAGGAACATCTAGTTGCTCTGTTGCGTGTGTAGCAGGCAGAGAAGTAAGGATGAAAATATCTTGTAAAAGCAGATGAGCGCGTGTTCTTTTTTCAATGTCAAGTTCTGGAATATCAGTAAAAAAAGTAACGTAACGCTCTTCCAGGATTTTATAATAAACATAAAGCTTATGCAACAATAACGCATAACTCTCTTTATCGAACTGTCCGCTCAGGTTACGAAATAGCAGATGACTTTCCAGTAGACGGTGAGAAGCTGTGGTTTGTTCTTTTATTTTTGTAGACAACATATTGATCATGCTTAAACTTAGACATTCTAGAGTTATGAATATGGACTATTTAAAACTCTTTCAGATGAAGTGAAATACAAAATAGAACAATGTGTCTTCCTTTTACATTATTTCCTAAAACTAAACTCTTGTTCTCTTGAACATTCTTATCTATGGCCTGTCCCCTGACAGGTCATCGTTGCATTAGCCTCGATAGATCCTGTTTACAGGGACAGACAAAGGAAATCATCTTAACTTCTTGTATTCTTGAGTATTCCAGAACAATAACGAAGAAATTATCCTCAAATGAAACTAACCCATAGGCTTTCCTGTTCTAGCTCCGAATCAGATAACCCATTTTCTAAGAATCATGAGCGACTATACACTTTTTACCCCGGCTCAGACTGGAGCAATTAAACTTAGCAATCACCTTGTATTAGCGCCGATGACACGGAGCAGAGCCATTGGTAATATCCCTAACGATCTCATGGCAACATATTACGGACAACGTGCTACAGCCGGACTGATTATTACAGAAGGCACATCGCCCTCTCCTAATGGATTAGGTTACTCAAGAATTCCGGGGATCTTTAGTCAGGAGCAAATAGAAGGTTGGAAAAAAGTAACGTCCGCCGTACATGCCAAAGGAGGTAAAATCGTCATTCAATTAATGCATACCGGAAGAATCAGTCACCTATTGAATCTACCGGAAGGTGC
>JACMQM010000060.1 GCA_014376985.1 Cytophagaceae bacterium
CCTGCCTGTGTGAAATTATTCATGTTCACAATAATTTCCACGGTACGCTGCAAGGCTTTGTCTGTGCCGAGGAGCATACTTTGCGTCAATTGAGTGTTCATCAATACCAATCCAATCGTTGCAAACAGGATGGCTGTTACAATGGCGATAAGGTAAGAGACGATCATGTATTTAAATGTCTTATGGATGCTGCGGTGCATATAAGACAAGGCGCCCAGAATAATTCCGATCGGAATTCCGATTTTCCAGCTGTTGGCAAAACCAATGATGGCTGCTCCAACAATGGGTCTCATGTTGCCGGAGATTTCAAATTGCGGGAAACGGTACTCCGTGAAAAATTCAGGAGCCAATGTGAATACGATCATATCGTAGATCGCTCCGAAACAGCCGGAGATGACCGGGGCGATCACGATGAAGAATAAAATAAGCGCGAAGTGCATGATTAAGGTTTTAAGTAGCGGAAGTCATGTCCTGGTTGTAGTTGAATCACAAACTCATACATGAGTTTGATTACGTCTTCCACATCTTTTTGTGCAACGGTTTCTACGGTGGTATGCATGTATTTCAAAGGCAGAGAAATCAAAGCAGAAGCTACGCCGGCGTTAGAGTAAGCAAACGAATCGGTGTCTGTACCTGTTGAACGGGTAGCCGATGCGCGTTGGAAAGGAATTTCCTTTTGCTGCGCAACGTCTATGATCATTTTTAATAAATTATTTTGTACGGCTGGTCCGTAAGTTAATACCGGGCCTTTACCGCAAGACAAGTCACCGCTTAAGACTTTGCTGTACATCGGAGATTGTGTATCGTGACATACGTCGGTGATTACCGCTACATCAGGTTTGATGTGGTGAGCGATCATTTCCGCACCGCGTAAACCGATTTCTTCCTGTACCGCGTTGACAACATATAAGCCAAAAGGCAATTTGATATTGTTCTCTTTCAATTGGCGCAAGACTTCTGCGATCATGTAGCCACCGATGCGGTTATCCAATGCACGACCTACATAATATTTACCATTGAGTTCTGTCAGTTCGTCTACAAATGTTATTACGCAACCTACGTGAATGCCTAATGCTTCTACTTCGTCTTTGGTGTCGCAACCGACATCAATGGTCAGGTTCTTTAAAGTAGGCTGGTCTTTGTCGTTTTCACGCACATGTATGGCGGGCCATCCGAAGACACCTTTAACTATGCCTTTATCGGTATGAATGTTGACACGCATGGAAGGGGCAATGGCATGGTCCGAACCACCGTTCTTGCGTACATAAATGTATCCGTCTTTGGTGATGTAATTGACAAACCAGGAAATCTCATCGGCATGCGCTTCGAGTACTACTTTGTAATCGGATTTGGGATTGAGCACACCCACAGCAGTACCGTACGTATCTACAATGAATTCATCTACAAAAGGACGAACATAATCCATCCAGATTTGCTGACCCGAAGATTCGAATCCTGTAGGTGAGGGATTGTTTAGGTATTTGTATAAGAATTCTTTGCTTTGCTCTGTCGCCATAGGGTTTATCAATTTGTCCCCTAAAGTACAGATTGATGGGCTGAAAAGAAAGTTAATAGAAGAGAGAGTAGTAGTTTTTATTTTGGGACATTCCGCTAGTATTGTTATAGGTTGCGTTAGGGATTGAGCCATTGTTTGAGCTCTTTTTCTTTGATTTTTTATAAGCTATAAGACTGGTAGATTGATTCAAAGAAAAAAGCGAGTGGCGAAAGCCCGGCCCGAAGGGAACGCCATTATTTTGATCCATTCATACCCGATTATTATTGCGAAGCTTATCGCTTAAATTTAAAACAATGTAACGGAAGGAATTGTTTGAAGATTTTAAGGGCGTTCCCTTCGGGTCGGGCTTTCGCCACTCGCTTCCCGATTCAAGAATATGCCTCAAAACCAACTGATGTGTCGGGAGAGCTCAAACAATGGCTCAATCCCTAACGCGGATTTCGAAGAAATAAATTTTAAACGAAGGCATTATTTAATCATCTATATGACTGAAAGGCTTAAGATTAAATACTATAAACTTCCCTCTTCTATAGCCTTTCATTTGTTTTTTAGTACCTTTGAAAAGGTGTATTGGTAGAACGTTAGATCTCTTTGAAGGCTCTTTGGTATGAATTTGAAAGCAAAACAACGTTTTGATTTTATAATAGGTAATTTTTTACTTTGGCTCAATCTCATCGTAACAAGGATTTTAGGTTTTCTCCTCCATAGAAACCACGATACGCGCCAGCAACAACCTTCCAATATATTGGTCATTAAAATATTAGGCTTTGGAAGTCTGGTAATGGCCGCGCATTCCATTTATTCTTTAAAAGTAAAATACCCAAACGCCAGATTGATTCTGATGTGTGGTCCGGGTGTAAAGGAGGGCGCAGAGCTCTTGAAATTATTCGATGACATTTGGGTAATCGATGACCACTCTATGATTAGCCTTGCCCGTTCCTCTTTCTCTGCACTCTGGAAATGCTGGAAGATGAAAAAGCTTTGGGTCATGGACCTGGAAGTGTATTCCAAGCTGACTACTATTTTCGCTTTGTGGACTTGCGCCATCAACCGGTTTGGATTTATTATGAAATCGGTCGGTTTTCGTTTTCGTTTGAATACACACAATATTTATTTCAATCAGTTTTCCATTGTAGAGAAAAACTACCAAAGAGTAGTGACAGCCATGGGTTGCACGGAGATCTTGTCTTTTCAGTTGTCTTCGGATGAAAAAAGAAATCGGGATAACTTAACTACGATTGCTATCAATAATACTTGTTCAGATCTTTCCCTGGAACGTAAAATGCCAGACGAACAATTGGCGAAGGTTATCCAATGGCTACTGACTAACACCGCGTATCAATTGGTTTTGTTGGGCGCGCCATCAGACAAACCGAGAAACGAACAATTGATCAAGAAATATTTTACAGAGACTTCCTCCGATCGGTTGAAAAACTTTGCGGGTGAAATTTCCTTTGGTGAGTATTTTAAAATGCTATACTTAAAGTGCCGCATAATGTTGACCATCGACAGCGGTCCACTTCATATTGCTCGCTTATTGGGTGTGCCGACGCTTTCACTATGGGGGCCAACAGATCCTAAAGCTTACATAGAGACTGGTCCCATACACCGTGCCATTTATTTAGGTGTGGCTTGTTCTCCTTGTGTACACCAGGTAACAGAACTTCCTTGTCATGGAAACAATTTCTGTATAAAGAATATTTCTCTCGAACAAATTGGAACAGAATTTAGAGAATTAGAAAAGGCAAATCATGAAGCAGGAAATTAATTACAAGAAGATTTATTTTTTCGTTTTTCTCTTTTGTTATACGTTAGTGATTTGGCGTATCGTGCAAGTACCGCTTTACGATTGGGATCAGGGACGTAATTTTATTCACGGTGATGGAAACAGCGACAGAAATGTACATTCTACGGCCATGTTTTACAAGGATTTCGGTATAGTAGATGGATCTTGTTTGTTGCCGGTATTCCGATACACCGGCGATGGCGATAGCTGCGCATCGGCAACCAATCTGGGCGACACCTATTATTACACACACTATCCGGCTTTACCGGATGTGTTGGGAGCAACCTACGGCTATCTATTGGATACAAAATCAGATCAATGGATACGGATTTTTCCAGTATTGTTATCTGTTGTATTTTTCTTTTTCATCATTAAGTTTTGCAAACATTTTATAGCAGACAACAGCGCGGCGTTTTATTCTACCCTCATTATTTTATTGTCCAATTACTTTATTGTTTGGGCCGATAATTTGCACAAGCATTTGTATGAGGAGTTGATCAAATGGGTTTTCATTTATTTATTATACGATTATTACCAAAAAGGAAAACCGAAGAAAAATCTGGTTTGGATGATTGTGCTTTACATCGTTGTTTCAAATATTTCATTTGAACCGATTCTTTATTTGGCAGTAGTATCTATCGGCTTCTGCTGGATCTATGACAGGAAAATAGTAAACTGGGAAACAGTAGCCCTAGGTGCGGCATCAATCTTTGGAGTAGGCATACATCTTTACCAGAATTATCTTTTTTTCGGTCACAGCTGGCAAGCTGTTGCAGATGATATGCTGGGATCATTGTCAGAACGCACCATGGGTGTTGATGGCAACACAAAGTCTGATAGAGGAAAGGTAGCCTTTACTGAATACCTTGAAATTCCATTCTTATGGTTTAATAGATTGGAAAGAGTTTACCTCATACCGGGATGGGCGATTTTGGTCTTTGCTTTTTTAACCATGAAAAAGTATTACCA
>JACMQM010000061.1 GCA_014376985.1 Cytophagaceae bacterium
ATGGAAGCTTCGGGCTTCTTAAAAATGAAGAAGCTATAGTTGTAGAATTTAAAGATGGAATAAAGGAAGTTAGAGACATTCCGCAGGCTGAATTTACAGAAAGGTTTGCCTCTGAATTTCATGGCGGACCTGGTTTTTGCCAACGTCAACCCGGAGAAAGTTTTGGAAACTGCTTTAAGGCCGAGAGTGATGAATTCTGCGATTCATTTATTTCCTGTGTAGCCCTTGCTACCCAACCAACAGTAGCTATAATTATTGGTCTAGCATGCAGCTGTAACCCTTAAAATAAATCAATATGAAATTAAAAACAGGCATGTACCTAATATTAGCCTCCTTCCTATTCACCAGCGCAGGTAGCATTTTAAAATTACAACATTCTTCCGCTTCAGATTTCTTGCTGGGGATAGGTGTTATCACTTTTGTTTCAGGTCTTGCGTTGCTCCTTTACTTGTTATTCATAAAAAAAACAAGCTGAGAATTTATTTAACCAGATCAAAATGAATTCTGACATTCTAAAAACCTGTAATGAAACCGTTTAAAAAACTATCGAACATTGAGAAAGCAAGGCTATTGTTTGAATTGTTTCCAGATGAAATGCCTTCCTTAACTCTTTTTATTAAAGTGCTGACACTTTCTATACTCGATAATCCTGCAATTTTACAGAATAGGCCTTCAGACCAATTACATACCACTCAATTTTGGATGGAACTGGTGGCAGATGCGAAAGGTGTATTTAAAATGTATGAAAAGAAGCTTTCAAAAAGTAGCAGACTCTTTAGTGAAAAATTCTTTTGCGGTTATAATTCAATTTATGCCGGTTTCTGCCTGCACCAATACCTATTGAGTAATGATAGTATGAACAAAAAACTTAGAACAGCGATACAGCTATTATTCTTTTGAAATATCTAAAATTGAAAGGATCTCACATGTGATACAGTAATCCAAAAGTGAAACATAAAAATATATTTACGAAGAACACACCGGGGCCAAATCCTTTATCCTTCATGATTACGCCCCTTAAGGAAATGAGATATTCAACTTTTCGCTGCTTATTTCCTTGCACTTATCCCGTTACCATTCTCATTCCATTTAACGTTTCCGCTATGGCATTCTCATGCCCTAACTCCAACCCCCAATTGTTCACTTTAACGGCTGTTGCATTCAGCTCTCCGCTTCAAAGTTCAATATCAAGATTTTAAATAAGAAACCCAAAGATTATGCTGCATCAAAGTTTTGAACACATCCGGTGCAATATCCCTCATACTTCAGCATAATACACCTCTCAATGTCTATGGTAGCATTCAACTTTTTCGCTCCCTCCTACCTTGCAGCAAAGCTGCCTCCATTCACATAGCCATCTCACTGTTTTTGCTACGCCACTTTAATGCCATAACTCCAACAACCAATTGCTTCATTCCACCGGCAACTGCATTCAGTCATTCACTTCAAAGTCCAATACCAGGATTATATTAATCTACAATTTATAGAAGACCTGATTTTAACTCTGAAGTTAAAGGTTGGGGGTAAGCCTGTTTTGTAAATCAATGGCCAAAAGCGAAACCGAAGTTGGCGGCTTATTTTCATTGACTTTACTAATTGCCAAAAGAGTTCGGCATAAACACAACTCCTACCCTGCCAATCCTTCTTTTATTCCGCTTCCTTTTGGCCTTCTAAAGCCGCCCTTCTAATGCTTTCTTTTTTTCCATTTTTTCTTTTACAAAACAATTTTTTCTTTAAA
>JACMQM010000013.1 GCA_014376985.1 Cytophagaceae bacterium
CCAATCAATTCATCGATATCAAATGGTTTTTCCATTAATGCCAATACATGCGGATTGGCTTTCACCCGGTTGATGTCCCCAAAATCAAGCGAAGAAGAAAGCATTATAATGCTGCTTTTTTTCATCTGTGAAAATTTATCGAAGTGTATTAGAAATTCAAATCCATTTATAACAGGCATTTGAATGTCTAATAAAATAAGATCTGGCCATTTTTCCATATTCGGATGTTCCTGAAGGTAAAACAGAGCATCTTCTGCGCTAATGAATTTTTGTATTTCGTGTGAAATTTTCCTGTGTACAATAAATCGCTCGTGAACAAATAAGTCAGTCGGGTTGTCGTCAATAAGCATGATGGACAGCGTCTTTGTCATTATGATTTTTTGTTAGGAATAACAATTTTGAATGACGTACCTTCCAATGGTGTAGAAACAACACTGATATTCCCTCCGATTTTTTCAAGTGCTTCTTTAACAATATATAGACCTATGCCGGTACCTTGTGTATTAGTCGCGTTGTATGTTCTGAAAAACATTTTAAATACATTTTCAATGTGTTCATTGAGGATGCCAATTCCATTGTCTGCTATGCTGATGGTCGCAAACTTAGGCCCTGATTTAATGCTCACCGTTACTTTATGAATGGAGGCTTGTGGATTCTGATATTTAATGGCATTGGAAATAAGATTGCTCAAGATGATTCGTAATCTAAAAATATCACCTACAAATTCTTCATCCTGCTCCGTTTCGATTTCGATTTGTACATCCTGGTTTTGATCTTTTACTGCAGCAATCACATCATTTGCCAAGTAGTTGAAATCGATATTGTCAAGAATTTCCATTGACCTGGAGTTACGGTAATAGTCAATGATATTTTTGATGTACATATCCAGCTTTAGAATATTGCTTTCTATGATTTCAAAATATTCCTGTGCCACATTCATGGCTTCATCTGTCTTCGCCAGCTGCACCATGCCTAGTACAGACATCAAAGGCGAGCGAAGATCATGAGAAGCACTATAAACAAATCGATTGAGCTCGTCGTTTGTTTTTTGCAGCTGCAAATTTTTTTCTTTGAGAGTAATTTTGGCTTTGTAAAGATCGGTACAGTTTTCCAGTATCAAAGAAAACTTCTCCCAGTCCCATGGTTTTTGCAAGTATTTAGAAACCTGTCCACGGTTAATTGCTTCAATTACTGTCTCAATATCTGATTGTCCCGTAATTAACAATCGTATCGTATCTGGATATTTGACGATGGTTGTTTCAAGAAATTCTACTCCAGAAGTAATTGGCATCCGCTGATCAGAAACGATGATATGCATTTCAATACTTTCTAATAAGCGAAAAGCTTCAGAAGCACTAATAGCAGTATAGACTTCGTATTTTTTTCTGAAGTAGGCACGAAAAGCAAGTAAGTTATTCTCTTCGTCGTCAACGTATATTACTCTTATTCTTTGTTCTTCCATAGCATCATTCAAAAAATATAATTAAGAAACGGTAAGTTTCATAGGTAATGTTAATATAATTTTTGTTCCTCTTCCAAATTCAGTATCAATAGCAATGTTCCCCTGATGACTTTCTATAATCTTAAAAACGATAGACATACCAAGACCTGTTCCCTGTCCTACATCTTTTGTAGTAAAGAAAGGTTCGAAAATCTTTGTCTTAGTTTCGGGAGTCATTCCGATTCCGTTGTCTTCTACGCTTATACAAATATGTTGATCATCCTGTACGTAGCTGGAAATAATCAGTGTTCCACCTGTTTTCTTTTCAGCTATTGCTTGTATAGCGTTATTGAACGTATTCATGAAGACTTGGTTGAGTTTTCCGGGAAAACATTCTATTATTGGGAGAGTACCAAGATGCTTAACTACTTTAATATTTTCAGGAATAGCACTTCTTATCATCGTAAGCGTAGATTCTATACCGTCATTTATATTAGCTGTTTTAACATCACTTTCGTCAAGGCGGGAGAAAGTTTTTAACCCAGTCACGATTTCTGCAGTACGCCTGGCTCCGTCTTCGATACCTGCCAGTAGTGTTTTAATTTCTGCTTTGGTATAATCAAGATCGATTTGTTTTTTATAAGCTTCTATTTCTTTTAGTTTAACCTCCAACTCTTCTACACCGGTTATCTTTTCATATTTGTTGATCACTTCAATAATGTCTTCAATATCCATTTGCAGTGGCTTGATGTTGGCACTCACAAAATTGATCGGGTTATTTATTTCATGAGCAATACCTGCTGTAAGCTGACCCAGTGATGCCATTTTCTCTGCATCTACTAATTGAGCTTGTGTAGCTTTGAGGTTATGCAGCGTTACACTCAGTTCTCCATTGGTATTTGCAAGTTCTGTAGTTCGTTCGGATACTTTTTGTTCGAGGATTACATTTTGCTCTCTTATTAGTTTTCCGTTTTCCTGCAAAGCCAAAAATACTTCTGCCTGAGAAGCTTCTTTTTCTTTTTTCAATGTGTTGATGTTATCAGCAAGTGCAAAAGAAAGCAAGACAACTTCTACTGCTGATCCCATCGGCATCATGTAGAGTGTTAAATTATTAAAGGGTAAAATCCCTGCGGTACCTAGTGTGAAAAGTGTTACACCAATTAAAAAGGCGGACCAGGCAATCAGAAAGAATTTAGCAGGCTTGTATTTTTTTCTACCGATTAGGAATGCAAGTACCAACATGTATAAGGACAATATACCTGCAAACGAATTAATGATCGTAAAACTGATTTTGAAGAATTGAAGAAAGGCAAGTACCACGGCAAGTAAATACCCGACGATGAAGAAGTTTAATCCTTTATCCAGCTTAGGGTAGTAGTGATGTGTACGCAAAAATTCTCGCGTAAAGAGCAAACTGGTTATGCCAACTAAAGGACCGTGAATAGCCCAACTGTATTGAGCCAATAGCGGGAAGTTGGGCCATATGTATTGAAATGCATAACCTAGTATACTCGTTTGTGTTATAATAACAGCGGACAGATAAATAATGTAGAAAAGATAATTTCTGTCTTTGATATTAAAGTATAAAAAGGAGTTGTACAACAACATCACCAGCATAAATCCTGCATACAAACCAAACATCGTGTCTTTGGTTTTGATACTGTCAAAAAAAGTATCTCTTGTTCCTAGCAGCAGTGGAATTTGAAGAAAATCACGCGATGAAACGCTGATGTATACGCTTGATACCTGATTCTTCGGAAGCAGAATATTAAAAATGTAATTGGGATCTGCAATTTCTCTATGGTCAAAAGGTAAATATTCGCCCGTCGTAGAATGTTTAAGTTGGTGGTTTTTATCAAAGTAATAAAGATGCACTTCATCCAATCCGGGTTGAGCTACTTCGAGCAAATAGTTTTCTTGTTCAGTTAGATTTTTTAAATCTATTTTTAGCCAGAAAGTAGAAGTGCTGGTTCCAAAGTTCGGTATTTCTGAAGGCACTTTTTTAAAATCAGAGGAAGCAATGATCTGTTCTGCCGTTAATGATTTACCGGGATCTTCAATGAAATAAACAGAATTTGTGATCGTGAAATTTTCTTTTAACTCCTTTTGTATAATGGTCTGCCCCTTACCGAGCTGCGAAAAAGCAATAAACACTAATATTAAAGAGAAACGGTAGCTGGCAATCATAGATATTTAATCTTTACTTCAATAATAATTGATAAGAAAGCTCAACAGTATAATTCTTTGGTGTTTTTTCCAGGCAATCCTGCTCAGGATGGTTTCTTAAATCTAACATTTTTTCTCTGCTGTAATCTTCAGCAGTAGAAAGGTCTTTTGAATTTAATATACCCAATACACGGGCAATGTAGTTTTCGTTGGGGTATATAAAATCACCATTGTTACCAAGAGAGCGGTCTACTCTAAAGCCAACTTTAGCAAACATGTCCATGGTATGATCAGATCCTATACCCATCAATGTCTTACATGATATTTGATTGGTCATAGAAATACCGGCATAAGTGAGCAACATACTAATACCTAATCCAGCAATTTTTTTTGCGTTCCACAAGGCGCATAATTCACCAACGCCATCATCCATGTATGAAGATACTATTTTATGGATATTTGGATCTATCTTTCCTATAGCTTTTTCTACCGGTAACATTTCTATTCCATCTGCAAGGTGAACACGTATGCCACCCAGTACCTCAGTTGCAGCCTCATACATTGCCACGATGACATATACACTTGGGTTAAGCATCCATTTTTGAGTATTGGAAGTAATGTTTGTTACACCATAGTCTTTCAATACATTACCATGACCTTCAAGAAATAAGTCACACAATAAAGGTTCATCGACAGCTCGGAATGCTTTTAATATGATTTTCATCAGTGACTAATTAAAGTTTCAAATTAACATCGTTAGAAAGTATCATCATTGTGTTCTATTTTTTGTAGCTGGATGCAAACGTAATCTTTGCGATGAGTCTATGATTGTTATGCAACGGATATAATTGGATAATAGGAGAGAGTTGCATTTGCTGAGCAGTGATGGATATATTTTGCAATGAAGTTCCCAAAGCACTAAAAGCTGTTGTTTGATCTTCAGGAGAAAAAGAAGTGTTCAAATTTTCCTGAAAGAGATAAAGCGCATAGTTTTTTGGAACACATGTCAGAAAAGTTATGGAAGAAATACCTTTCATACTGGCTTCCGCCAATTGTTGTAAATAATGATCTTCAATTGAGTGAGCATTTTTTGCAGAATAAATTTGATCAATGAGATGATTCATTTCTTCCATCGTAAACTTTTTCAGTTGAATTTCATTCTTGGAAGGATCTTGCATATGCGAAGAAGAATCACTGATGATTGTTTCTACGTCCACATAATATCTTCCGGAAGAAGTAAATTGATCGAGTAATAATCTGCGGCTTACATCAGCTGCTATGCCTCCGCCCATTGTTACAGCAGAAGCCAGTTGAGGCCATGTTGTAATACTTTTGCCAATCTCATTCATGGAAGCTTTTAAACGCGGTGATAGTGTATCTGCACCAAGTATTGCCAATGCATATGGTATTTTTTCTTCGTTTGTTTTAAGAGATTTAAGTGTAGTAAGGTCAAGCGTTTCAATTAATCCATGCAATACTTTTCGCGAAGGCTCAAGGTCAAAACGCTCAACATCCACCATGCATCTGTCGCTCGATTCCATTACAACAGGGATTCCCAGTTCTTTCGCTTTGTATCGGCTAAGTACTTTGATGTCCAAACTATCAGACTCTTCTAAAATGAGATCGAGCTTTCCACTTTCCATTAAAAAATCGGTCATGTTATCTTCTGTAATACCTTTTGAAAAACATTTCACAATAATAAAAGGATCGATCTCGGCGATTTCACGTGCAACAGCATATACCTTAGGAAGTCCAAGGTTATGTATACCCGTTCTAATGCGATTAAGATTCGTAAGTTCCAATACATCAAAATCGGCAAGTCGGATTTCTCCTGCTATGCGTTCCATCGCTAATGTTATTGCAACAGACTGTCCCACCGAAAGGCCTATGACACCAATTTTCTTTTGTGCCAAAAGGTCTCGTTCCTCTGGTGTAATTTTATATTGATTTCTGCTGGTTCTAAGTTCAATAAATTCTTTTTCATCTACAATATGTACCAGCCTATTAGACCAGGAATAATATACCCAAACTCCATATTCTTCCATCGGAAAAGAATTAATATGTCTCAAAGCTGCTTCTTCTTGTTCTATGGAGGTTAATCTAAGATTAGGAGAACTGATTTTCATGAGTTCCTTCACTTGGTCAAATAAGTAATCATGTATCATTAAGCCTGGTTTGTCGAGTACAAGGGATAAATCTTCACGATCCTTTATATTTGAAATGCGATAAAATAGAGGTTTGAAGGCCTCTTGCTGGTCTTTTTGTTGGTAGTTAAGTGTATTAATTTTAGTTTGTAAAAATATTGCCATTGACCACTCGTTTACTGGTATAATTATATAATAACACTTAATTATCAAATACTTAGTCGATGTATTAAATAAAGATAAATATAAATCTTGCGAAAAAAATATTGAGTTTTACATAGCCTTTTTTTATTTATTTACGTAATTTCAATAAGTACGCACTTGATTAGGATTAGGGTTTAAACTTTGATTCATTAACGATCAAGCTTTGTTCAAGGTTTTACATTTAATATAAAACATTTTATACCCCTCTCATGGAAAAAGGAGATCAAATTCATGTACTCTATGTAGATGATGAAGAAAACAACCTGAATGCTTTTAAAGCTTCTTTTAGAAGAGATTTTAAGGTGTATACAGCTATTTCTGCAGACGATGCAAAAGTTATCTTGGCTGAAACGCAAATTCACGTCCTGATTACAGATCAAAGAATGCCTGGTACTACTGGTACAGAGCTGCTTGCGCAAGCAGTTAAAGATTTTCCAGATCAGACTCGTATATTATTAACAGGTTTTTCTGATATCGAAGCATTGAAGGATGCCATCAACCTCGGCCAAATTTTTTGCTACCTGCAAAAGCCATGGAATGATGAGGAATTGAAGCAAACCATTAAAAGAGCGTATCAAGTGTATAATCTTAAGAAAGAAAAAGAAGCGCTTACAGAAAAATTAATGATTACCAATGAGCAATTGGAATTTTACTTAAGACAGAAGTTGTTGTCATAGCGTATAATCTATAAAAAAAGAGACTTTAACGTCTCTTTTTTTATACCATTTTCATTATTCGATCAGGTAGTTTTGGTACTACTTTGTTCCACTCACTTGAATAATTTAATTCCCAATGTATAGTATGAAAAAATTAGTGTTCTCTTTAATAGTGCTACTCTCTGTAAATAGTCTGCAGGCACAAACATTAAAAGACAAACTCAATAAGGCTAAAAAAACATTAACCAAAACACCAAGCAACGATGAGATTGTTCAAGGCTTAAAAGAAGCGTTGAATGTAGGAGCAAACAAATCATCATCTACTGCCTCTGAGGAAGATGGCTATCTCAAAAATACAAGGTTGTTTATCCCTTTTCCACCGGAAGCGGAAAAAATGAAAACACAATTGGTCAAATTGGGTTTTCAAAAGCAAGTGACGGACTTTGAAATGTCTTTGAATCGTGCAGCGGAAGAGGCTGCTAAGAAGTCTTCTCCTATTTTTATGGATGCGGTTAAAAATATGACCGTTACAGATGGCATGAATGTATTGATGGGCGCAGATACTGCCGCCACTCATTATTTGAAGAGTGCTACTTCTGCTGGTTTGTATACTCAGTATAAACCGGTAGTGCAGGAAGCCATTAAGAAAGTAGACGTCACCCGCTATTGGTCTACACTAGTTACTCTTTATAATAAGGTTCCGGGCATCAAGAAACAGAATCCAGATTTGGAGGACTATGTCATCAAACGAGGAATCAGTGGATTGTTTCTATTAGTTGCAGATGAGGAAAAGAAAATACGTACAGACCCTTCCGCTCGTTTTTCTTCTGTATTAAAAAATGTATTCGGATACGCCGATGTACAAAAGAAATAGTCACATATAACATAAAGAGAAGAGGGTTGCATCGGTTTTCATCGACGCAACCCTCTTCTCTTTTAACAGGATTAAATAAGATCAAATGCCTGAGCATAGCAAACCAGATCGTAATTGGTTTGTGCGTTCAGTTTGCTTCGAATGTTTCTTCGGTGAGTAACGGCTGTCTTTTCTGAAATATGAAAGATGGCCGCAATTTCAGTGGAGTTTTTTCCAAGTGCCATGAACTTCAACATTTCTTTTTCCCGTTTGGTTAAAGAAGAGAAGAGTTCGTGATTTCTTCTGAGAAAATTATTCTCTTCCAATAAACGGTTCACCTTGGCATTGATATGATGCTCTGAATCTACAGGGCAGGAAGTGGTGATGACATGGGTAGGTCTTCCATGTTCATCTTTCATGAAGATTTTACTGGTACTTAGATACCACTTCCATTCATCCTTCTCAGAACTTCTTGCTTGTTGAAAATAAGTAATGATTTCATTTTCATCACCCTTATCAATTACTTTTAAAATTTTAGGAAGATAATCCGCCGCATCCTGCGTATTAAAAAATTTATTGTGATAATCTCTTCCTTGCATGCCTTTAATATCCTCAAAGGTAATGCCCAATAATCTGAGCCCAAGAGGTGACATGTATTCTATTGTAAGATTCTTAAGCTCATGGATAATGACGACCGCAGGCAACTCTTCGGCATGGTTTTGTATAGCCTCAAGCTTTTGTTTGTAAAGAAAAAAGTGATAGTCTTCCGTATTAATCATGTCGCCTATTATCGATGAAAAGTTAAGGATTATATCACTGGGAAAAATACCTAGAATCAGGTATCTTTCCCAGTGGATTTATGCGACTATGACTAACTATACGTTTATTATCTATATGACGCTGTTAGCCACTGTTTAATAGGTTTTTGAGAAGTATACTAGATGAAAAACGAAAAAATTAAATCCTATTTTTTTTCATTTCAGTGGCTATGTTGAGTGAGTTTTTGTCGCCTTTTTTTCTAATTCATCGATGATCAGAGAATGATTTTTATCGTCTCTATTTTGAGATAATTTATAGGCTGCTTGTACTTTTTGTACGTTTATTTCAAATCATACAATACCCTTTAACTGTGCAGCTAACATGTGTGCATCCATACTATCCACCGATATGGGTTTCGAAGAATTAGCTTCGTATTTGTCTGTCATTTTTCGCAATTCGGATAGCAGTTCATCTTCGGTTAGAAACCGCAAATGTCAATAGATATCAACTGCTATGTAGTTCCATGTTGGAACATTGGTGTGGTCATACCAGGAAGAGGAGATGTAAGAATGAGGGCCTTGAAAGATAACCAATACTTCGCTCATTAGATCAAAGCTTTTCCATTGTGGATTTGCTCTTGAAAGATGCCCCGTCAAAACTTCTTCTCCTTTTTCATTGGTAGTATATAGCATAGGAATATGCGAAGCCAATAGTCTTTCGTTCCCTTTATTAATCACAATACTAAAACCGTTATGATTTATAAAATCACGAATTTTATCTTTGTTTTCAAGTTTAAAAAAAGAAGGAATATACATAGATTTATTTTATTGAAATTTGGTATGTCTCAAATGAAACAACATCACCAGGTCTCAGTTTTTTTCTTTTCTGAATTTCTATAACGTTGTTCACTTTCACTTCCTGATTGGTAATGCGCACGTTGGCTTCCCCACCTGTAGCAACAAGACCAAGTAATTTCATTAGTTTGTTTAATTCTATAAAATCAAAATCAATCAATTCAAATTCCTGTGTCATGGTTTAAGATTAATGGTGTCTAATAATTTCTAACAGACTTACGTCTTATTTTTTACAATAGTTAAGGCAAGTTAAGATGCTTTTTCTAAATACCATTCAATACCTGAACAAGAATGTGCTTGGTAAAACGAGGTACGACCATAATCCTTAAAATTACAGATCCAGCCTTCATTGGACACTTCGACTTCTTTGGACACTTCTATTTTATCATAGGCTTTCACGTAAATATTGAATAGCGGCAGAAAGTTCTTTGTCTTTGCTATCACGAGTACTTTTGTTTGGCACTCGCTCATGTTAAAGCACTCAACGGAGAGACAAATGATGCTACTGCTTTACTTGCAAAAGTAAACACTGAATATCTGCCCTATAAAATCCAGAAATGCATAACAAACTTGTATTTATTGACAGGACATAACCTTTCTGATGAAATGGTCATGGATGAGATAGCGGAACAGATCATAACACTTTCTAGTATGGCTAAAGACAATAAGAACACCAATCGATGCATCAGTGGAATTTTACTGAAGATGCATAAAGCCTTACTGGATAAAAATGAAGTAGCAATAAGCGGTCTTTGTTTGTTGAATAGTAATATGATCGGTTTTACCAATAATTATTTCACAGATCATACTTGGTATGAATTAAATGCCACACATGAGCAATACAGAGCGCTGGAGTGCATACTAAAGAATAAAAACAAACGACCATATGAAAAGCTCCTAACCCGAGGATTGAACATTCCCTTGTTTTATAATTCAAGAGCCAAAATGTACATCAGAGAGCAAAATTTAGACAGTGCATTGGTTTACCTGAACAAATTACCTGAGTAATTTTTATACAAGAGTACAATTTTCTCATTCAATCCAATTTTTTCTTTAAAGAAGAGGGAGTAGCAAACAAAACCATGACCGTTTTGGAAGCATTAACTTTGCTCAATCAAAAAATAAAAACAGTGCCTACATTATCCGACGACAATAAAAAAGCATGTGAATACCTTGCTATTGCTAATGCATTCTTTGAGTTGAGCAATCGTGGTAATTATTATTTTGTAACCGGATACTATTCCTCCAATTATATCCCACAATCGGTAAAAGACATTAAGTCAAAATATCCCGAAACATCCTATCATTTCTATCTTCATGCTGAGCCGGGCTTCCGCTATTTCAAATGGGGTTTTATAGATACCAATGGAAGCTGGGTATTGCAGCCGCAATTTGCCAATGTCAAAGATGTAGAATTGATTAAGTAATGATTTTAAAAAGCTATTTAAAGGCAAATGTATTTTAGCGTTCGCCTTTTTTATTTCCACAGTTGTGAAATAAGTTGCACAATTTTTATTTTTTAATTTTCTATTAAGGAGGAATTAGCCATAAATAAAGGATTATTTTTTTGGCAGGTTATTTTCTTCCATGAAGGAATATTTAACCAACTCTGATCCAAATGAAAACCAAAAACGTTGCTTGTAACTTTTTTATAGGACTGGGATTAACTTCCTTTTTACTAATGTCCTGCGGTGGGGATTCCAAAGAATCTTCTACTGCCCATAAAGTAGATTCTGCTATAACCGAAATTAAAGATTCCATTGTAGGAATGACCAATGGTAATAAACCAGATTGGGCACCGACTATTGATGGTGATATGTGGGAAGTTATTCAAAAACTCGAAAGTTATCATGATAAACCTGTTGCAGAATTAAGTCCCGCTCAAGCCAGAAAAAATCATACACCGACAGACGCTGTAAATGATTTGATACAAGAGAAACACATTGAAGTTCCTGCTCCTAAAGTAGACACTGTCGGAAAAAATATAGCAGTGAAAGGAGGGGAAATTCATTTGAGAATTTATACTCCAAAGGAAGGTAAAGCACCTTATCCGGTTATTGTATATTATCACGGTGGAGGGTTTGTTATTGCCGACTTGGATGTATACGACGCCTCGGCAAAAGCATTGTCAGAACAAAGCGAAGCGATTGTGGTTTCAGTTGCCTATCGTTTGGGGCCAGAACATAAATTTCCCGTTGCACATGAAGATGCTTATGCTGCCTATCAGTGGGTTGTAAAAAACGCCATATCTATAAAGGGTGATCCTAAGCGTATAGCTCTAGCAGGTGAAAGTGCCGGTGGCAATCTAGCTCTTAATGTAAGTATAAAAGCAAGAGACAATAAATTTGTACTTCCAGTATATCAGGTATTGGTTTATCCGGTAGCTAATTCAGACATGGAAAGTGAATCGTATATAAAATATGCTCAAGCTAAGCCTCTTAATAAAGACATGATGAAATGGTTTGTAAAGCATTACCTAAAGGATGCCACTCAGGCTGCTGATAAAAGAATTTCATTAGTAAATGCTGATTTAAAAGGATTACCGGCTACTGCTATTATTACAGCTGAAATTGATCCTTTGCAGGCCGAGGGATTACTATTAGCGGATAAATTAAAGGCTGCAGGAGTAGAGGTTGATAATAAGAATTACAATGGTGTTACCCACGAGTTTTTTGGCATGGCGGCAATAGTATCTAAAGCAAAAGATGCACAAGGCTATGCTGCGAAACAGTTAAAGCAAGCATTTAAAAAATAATAAATAAAAACTACTGTTGCGGGATAGCTATAATTTGCTACCAGCAGCAGTTTTTTTGATATTCATATAATATCAAAAAATGAATGCGAAAAAAAACATGATATAAAGATAAGGAGAGAATACTGATGCTCTCCATTATAATTTGGGGAAAGAAATAAATTAAAGTAATGGTAAAAGCCAAATAGAAAACCAATCCGACTGTAAGCGAATAAAAGCTTTTTCGATTATTCCATACGGTCTATAGGATAAAAACAGCACCGTATGTTCCTAGAATAATTCCTTCTGTAATTTTTTCTCATCAATACATAGAATGGGATAAAATGTTAAACCTGTAAAAAGGGAAAACAGAAAAAGCGTTGACACGTTTAACGCATCTTCTAGTAAATTTTTTTTAGCCATTTTTTATCTTTAAAAATATCTGCTCGGATAAATTATGATCAAGTCTGAGACCATTACAAGCTAAAAGAATATATGAGCTCTCAAAAAGTATCAAAGCATGTTAATGCAAATTTAGCGCTTGTTTAGCTATGAAAGAAAAATGAAATGTTAAATTATAAATAACATCGTTTAAAATACCTATTAATAAGTATGCTTGAAGTAGGACGAGGTTAAGAATCAATGTATTCACGCTCGCTTTTAGCAAGACAAGTGTAGAGACACTGTTACCGATCAAATTGGTAATTGCTCTGGCCTCACTCATGAATTTGTCTATGCTTAGCAAAAATGCTAACCTTTCTAAAGGGATTTTATGAAGTGTACTGAGCGTAGAAGCCAGTACAACAAAACACTTCCAGTTACATCATCAGCCTCTTTAGTGGTAATCATCAAAATTCCAATCATGCTTAAAGTTTCTTTCAAGCTCAATGAATGCTTTACTACGCGAAGAGTAAGACTATTTAATATATGTTAAAGATAAGCGTTCATTCTTAAGAATTGAAAAACAGAACCAATAGAAAGAGTAAAACAGTTAATCCTATCACTTCTCTTGTTTCATTCGTGTAAGAAATATTTTTCATGTCGTTGTAAAAAGAAGTAATAGGCTTAGAGTCTTTAACTGTTTGGGTAATTTGGGTTTTGGTATAATGATCTATTATTTTTTGTGAAGGGGAAAACAGACTGTAAATAAGTTCAATGATATAAATTGGAAATGTGATGTTGCGTAAAAAACAAGTTGCCATGCTCGGCGATTTACCATTGCTTTGCTTTACAACCGCATAGCCCATAAAACGTTTAGCCAAACTCCTTCCTCCTGCAATGTCTTTGTTGAGATAGGTAGCTGCAATGAGAAAGAAGTTGCATTTAATAAATGCATAGTGAGTAATAAAACCAAAAAAGAATAAAGGATAGATCAACACCAATAAAGGCAGGTAGAGACACAATGCATTAATCAAAGGATCTGCAAGGAGTAGAATCAATCGATCGACCGGACGAATAGAAGTGTTATTATAAAACATAGCAAAATATTAAAGTATTATTTTATAAAGATGACGAAGCGCGCAGTCAATAGCAATGTTTAACTTTTTACTGATAGTGTAGATGAGATAAATACCTCAGTCGATCGGTCAAAATAGCAGTTGATTATCTTTTGCATCGGGTTAAACTAGAAATTTCGTCAGTTAAACGGCTCTTTTTTTACATTGCAATATTATTTGGTCGAGTAGGAATATAAAGTTTAACAAAAGTTTAACACATGTAATAGGAGGAACCAAATTATGAGATTAGTAGAATGGAACAAGCCCTCAGAAAACGGACGTGCGAATAATACGGCCTGCAATCATCCATTTGCGGGAGGTGTTAGGAAATCTATTCGGTAACGAAGTCTTTACAAGAGAACAGGCATCGTTTGTACCAGCGGTCAATATTTCAGAAGAGCCTACGGCTTATAAATTGGAATTGTCGGCGCCGGGATATAAAAAAACAGATTTAAAATCAGCGTAGAAAAAGAACGTTGCTCGTGTCGGGTTAAACACAGCGAGACAAAAGCAGCGCAAGATCATAAATTTTCAAGGAAAGAATTTAATTACGGATCCTTTCAGCGATCTTTCAGATGACCTGAGAATGTGAATGAGCAGGCGATCGTTGCGAAGTATGAAAATGGTATCTTGTCTTTAGCGATTCCTGAAAAAAATCAGAAAAGAATAAAAATAAAGAAATCTCTATAAGCTAATTGTTGGTTGAGTGTTGGAGCTCCCGTCTTTATTGATTGGAGGGCCGGAGGTTTTAGAGCGAAGAAACAGTGTTCACACTGTTTCTTCGCTCTGTTTCTGTTTTTACGGTGCTTTATATTTTGAAAGAATAATACATAATTATGCGTTTGGTTATGGAGAGCAATTCGCTTATCTTTGTTCTGCAAGTTTGCCTACGCTGTCAATGGCCGACCTATACTCATGGATTATATAAAAAAATGCTTTATCTGAACTCGCAAGAGTCACATAACATTTTTTCCAGAAAAAATTATGAGTGCGCCGACGGTGAATGCGCAAACTTGCTTTTTTTATTTTGATTTAAGCTGACACATTCACTGTCTGCTTTTTCCCTAATCGTTTTCCAATAGTCAACATCAATAGCGATAGAAAAGCTGTACTTCCAATAATTGTGATCATCGGTATGGTGGAAGGTGTTGTAAATAAACTCACCGCGACAGAAGCCATCGCCCCCATGCACATTTGGAAAGCACCCAGCAGCGCAGAAGCAGAACCTGCATTTTTGCTAAAAGGAGCCAGGGATAAAGCTGCCGTATTCGGATTGATTAAACCCAAAAAGCAAAGGTAGAAGAACAGAAAAGCAATAGTGCCATACAAGCCCAATATGCCTGCCATCGTAAGACCAAGAAAAACAACCAAGACCGCACACATACCAATCAATGCGGCGCGTATGATTTGCTCACTGGTATAATAATTCAATAATAACATGTTGATCTGATTGGCACCAATGAAGGCGATAGAAAGAAAGGCGAAGATCCATCCGTAAACCTTGCCATCGAGATGAAATACTTCTCTGAAAATCAAGGGAGAACTTGCTACATAAGCAAACAAACCCCCAAAGGCTATAGCACCGGTGAATGCATACGTGTAGAAGGCTGGTTCGCGCAACACGCAAATGAAATTATCTAAGATGGCTTTAGGTTTTAAGGAAAGGGTAGTGTCTGGCACGTAACTGTTTGGAACAAATAGGATCACTGTAAGTATGACAAATGCACCCATACCTGCCAATGTGATGAATACAGCATGCCAGCCGAAGTACTCTGTTACATAGCCTCCAATTGTCGGTGCCAACATCGGCGATAAGCCTACCATCAGCATCAATAAAGAAAATACTTTTGCGGAATCTTTTACAGGAAACAGATCACGTACCAAAGTCATGGAAGTCACGGCTGCTGCACAACCTCCGATGGCTTGTACAAAACGAAGAATAATCAGTTCATTGATATTGGTAACCCATATGCAGCAAAGCGATGCCACTATAAAAAGAGCCATGCCGCAATAAAGCGGGATTTTTCTTCCGAAGCGATCTAATAATGGACCGTATAATAATTGACCTGCTGAAATACCGATAAAGAAACTGGATAAGGATAGTGCGACTTGTGCAGTAGTGGTGTGTAGGTCTGTGGCAATTTCAGGAAATCCTGGAAGGTACATGTCGACAGTAAAAGGAACGAGTGCTGTGAGTGTTCCCAAAATAAGAATCAGGGAAATATAAGTTTGTCTGGTCATTGGATAATACTGCTGTAATTCGTGCTTCGTACAACGCCACAAAGTTATCTTTTGTTCCTGTGCAATGACGTATAAAGTCGTAAAAAAGGTTTTTAAAAGTTATCTTTTATTCCTGTGGAATGACGTATAAAGTCGCGAAAAAGGGTTTTTAGATAAAAAAGGAAGATCACAATTTAAATGCTCAATGTTAAGCCAATGCCTATCAAGTATTTCGTATATTAATGAGAGATTATTTTTAAACCAGCTAATTAATCTTTATATGAATTGTTCCCGATACTTTGACCACGTATGGCTCTGTCATAGTCACTCAAAGTGTATTGGTCTTTTAATTACTTTTCTGATAAACTTTACTGTTTATGGGCAGACTACGACTGTCAATTATACGCCTTCAACACTTGATTTCGCTAATCCTGAAAGAGGCTTTTATCATCATACGGAAACACATTCTAACGCTTATGCTGCGTTGTCTACCGCTGCTTTAATAAATTTCAGAACAAACGAGAGTGTGACTTTGATACTCCGTGTGTTTTACCTGGATGATTTTGTCAACGCTCCTATCAGTGCGAATTACTTGACTCAGCTGCAAACCGATTTGAACACCGTAAGAAATGCAGGCATCAAATGCATTGTTCGTTTTGCTTACACCAATCAAGCGGTTGGTTGGCCTCCTGCCTCTCCTTATGGCGATGCCACAAAAGCCTGGATGCTGTCTCATATTGCACAATTGGAACCTTACCTTCAAAACAACAGCGACATCATAGCTCTGTTACAAACAGGCTTCATCGGTATTTGGGGAGAATGGTATTACACCACTCATTTTGGAGATCCCTTGAATGGCGCACCGACTGTTGCTAATTATGCAGACCGTAAAGAAATAACAGATCGCTTGCTCGCCGCTCTTCCCGTTAACCGTATGATTCAGGTACGTACGCCTTATTTTAAATATAGATTGTACCGCGCAAGTGTCTTGGCTCCTTTGGGAAATGCAGAAGCTTTTAACGGTACGGCAGTGAGTCGTGTGGGACATCATAACGATTGCTTTCTGGCCTCTTCAACAGATTTTGGAACATATACCAATCCTGCTACAGAGTACAACTATTTGTCTTCTGATACACGCTATGTACCGATGGGTGGAGAAACGTGTGAGCTGAATGCACCGCGTACCAATTGCACTGGTGATGCGGTAAATGAATTGGCTTTGTTTCACTGGTCATTCATCAATAGAGATTATATCAATACGGTTTGGGATGCCTGGAACGCGCAAGGTTGTTTGATGGATGTGAAAAAGAATTTAGGCTATAGGATTCAACTGAAC
>JACMQM010000062.1 GCA_014376985.1 Cytophagaceae bacterium
CTTATTTTACCCCATGAGCACGGCCAATCTAATCCTCGACAAGAAGCAAACCCTGCAGAAAATCAGGAGAATAGCCTTTGAAATCTATGAACATAATTTCAAGGAGAAAGACATTGTTCTGGCTGGTGTAGACGGGATGGGTTACAGTTTTGCCCAATTGCTGCAGAAAGAACTGGAAGAAATTTCTCCCATTAAGGTCATTCTGGTAAAAGTAAGTCTGGATAAGGAAGCACCCAGTCAAAGCGAAGTTATTCTTGACCTTCCGATCGAACAGCTGAAAAACAAGACCATCATCGTAACTGATGATGTGCTGAATACCGGAAAAACGCTGGCTTACAGCCTGAAACCCTTTCTGGATATAAAAGTAAAAAAACTTCAGACTGCTGTGGTGGTCAACCGAGGACATCATTCCTTCCCTATTATTGCAGATTATGTTGGTCTTTCTCTGGCCACCAGCTTAAAAGAACGTATTGAAGTTTTATTAAAGGGTAAGGAAGCGGGCGTGTACTTATCGTAGTCTAGTTATTGTATAATGGTTTAGCCATTCTATCTATTTAAACTTGTTTTTATGAAACAGATCATTTTTGCGCTTTCCTTTATTGTAATTCTTTTTGCTTGTAAAAAGAAAGACGATCCTGCTCCGGCTCCCAGTCCAGACAATAATGTACCATCTACACAATGGTATTCTTTCAAGAGCAATAGTGGTGATACTGCTAAAGCTCTGGATGGTTATTTATACCTCACTTCCACTTATACTGCTGGCACTACAGGAGGCACATCCGTTGCATCCGTTAAAAAAATAAAAGGCGATTTCGAATTACTGGTAAAATTCTCTTCTTTCAATCCTCCAACTATTTCCTATCCATTAGAATCATTTGGAATCATACTTGCTGCTTCAGAGACCCATCATGGAACGATCTCTTGCGTATTATTAAAAGACTATATGTATGTCAATGATTCCAGCGCTAGTACTACATCACCTAAGTCAACCCATTATCGAGAAGGAGAGTGGTATGTCAAACGCGTTGGCGCAGATTATACTTCATGGTTTAGAGCAGGCAGTGATACATTGAAGCTGAATAAAACTAATTACATTACCTCAGATTTATCGTTGAGTTTTTCCGTTGGCTCTTTTGATAATACTTCACATAGTACGTCGGTTCACATTGATGACTTTACGCTTACCGGTGGTGGCGGTGATGTGAAATCGGACGCATTCGATCAAAATGATATTACGTCTATTAATTTATAAATAGTCGAACTTAATCATGACAAAGCCATTCACAAAATATGCTATTCGATAACTTTAACAGTTCAGATTCGCTTTACATTCCAAGAATTATTAATAGTATAGATTATGAAACAAACACTTTTTATTTTACTCAGTAGCTCTTTACTTTTATTAGCTTGTTCTAAAAAAGATGATCCGACTCCAGCAGCTACTGATCCAAACTATCCGACTACACAATGGATTTCTGTCAAGCAAAATCAAAATGACACAGCTGAAGCATCAAACGGTTATCTCTATTTAAATTCTACTTATTCATCAACAGGAGCGAGAGGAACAGGAGTAACTACAGTTAAAAAGATAAAAGGAGATTTTGAAATGAAAGTAAAATTTTCTTCCTTTAAACCTACCGGATCTAATACTATTTCTGAACTTTTCGGTTGCATTCTTTCTTCGACTTCTCCAAAAACAAGTAACGGAATACTTTCGCTGCTCTTAAGTAAAAACACGATGTATGTTGAAGATTCGAATGTCGTCAATACTATTTCTAAACCTACCGCAAATCGCCAAGGTGAATGGTATGTAAAACGTACAGGTGGAGATTATACTTCCTGGTTTCGTATTGGATCAGATACTTTAAAAATGAACAAAACAAATTACATTACTTCTGATCTAAGCATGAGCTGTACAATTGTAGCTTTTGATAATACGGTAACAAGCAGCTCTGTTCATATAGATGATTTCACACTTACTGGTGGTGGAGGTGATGTCAAATCAGATCCTTTTGACACCAATGACATCACAAATATTCCGCAACCGTGAAAGCAATTGATATGGGCATAGGATTAGGCATCACTTTTTTGATGTATCTAATTCAGATAAGTGTCTTTTGGTATGTGAGTAAATTTCCAGCAAAGGAAATCAATACCTTGTCCGGATACAGAACAAAGCGTTCCATGAAAACCCAGGCCAACTGGGACTATGCAAACGCTCTAAACAATCGACTGATGCTATGGGCTGCTCATATTTTTCTTGTTATAGCAGTGCTATTGCTTTTAATTTTTCATTCCTCATTGTCTGGCCAATGGTATATTGGAATTTCTACTGGATTGTATCTTATGAGTATTGCAACTGCTATCGGCATTACCGAATACAAAACAAACAGTTTGAAAAAACACAAAGTTAATTTTTACTTCTTCCACCAGAACAAATAGCCCCCTGTATTCAGTACCTTCTTATACAGCCTTCCTGCAAAAACCACAGCCACGGCACTCGCCAAGCCTAGTGAAAATAAGTTCATCCAAAGATCACTAAACGCTACACCTAATCCCGCTCTCAGCGTTAAGGCAACGGGTGCGGTAAACGGCACAATAGACAACCAATGCGACAAAGAGCCATAGGGATCAGCGATAACAGCACCTGAAGTGATAAAAGAAAAAATCAAAGGAGAAGTGACCGGCAATACATAAGGCTGCGCATCCGATTCTCTTCCGGAAATCATACCGATGATCGCAAACACGGCGGAGTATAAAATAAAACCAAACAGCATAGCAGCCATCATCGTGATCAGTAAAGTGATCCAATGAATGTTATCCATCATGCTCAGCCAATCGTACCAACCCATCGCTTGACCAATTTGCGCCTGCTGTGTATGTAACAAGGAAGCATGAATATTTTCCGCAGAAAAAGAATTCAACGCTCCGCCATACTTTTGTTTGAAAAAATAAAAAGGAGCGTATGAGATTCCTATCCATAAAATAAATTGCACAAAGCTTGCCAAACCTACACCTGCAATCTTTCCCATGATCCAGGTTACGGGAGATACACTGGATAAAATGATATCCATTACCTTACCGCTTTTTTCTTCCATCACTCCTTTCAATAAAGAGACACTGTAAGTAAACAAAAAGAAATACACCAGTATTGCAGCCAGCAAGGCTACCGTTTGCTGCAAGGGAGAAAAAGAAAGTTCATCTTCCGTTGCCTCTGTTTTGAAACTGACCAGATAGGCTGGCACCTCTGCAACAGAAGGATTGATGCCACTCAAGGTGCGTAAGATATTTAGGCTGTCCAATGGATGCAAGGTTTCCTTCGTGCTGATTGTCCAAAGCGGATCCCGCCCTGTTTTCAAATCGCACAAGACCGGTGATGAGCCAGATAGGAATACACTTAGTGCTCCAAGGTTTGTTGTATCAATCAGTTGCACTTCATAATTGACGATGCTTAAGGGAAAGCGATGCTGCATCGTTTCAGGAACATTCACTAATATCGTTTTCTTGTCCTGCAAACTACTCGTAATGGCATAAGGAACGACACTTAAAATAACCAATACAACAGGACCCATCAAAGACAAAATCCAGAAGGCGGGTTTGTTCATTCGTACTGCACACTCACGCCTGGCGATGTTCCAAAACTTATTCTGCATGCGCATCATCCTTGGTGAGTTGAACGAATACTTCATGCAATGATCGCTTATACTTTTTAATAGACTCCAGGTTAGCGCCGCTCTTCTCTACAGCCAATACGACAGAAGGAAGCGCTGTATTCCCGAGTGAAAAACGCGTTCTGTAATGCCCGTTATCTTTTAGTTCAACGGATACAATCTGCACCAGCGAATGCCAAGATGTATTACCGCCTGTAGTGTTGATCTGCCACATGCCGGCAGGCTGGCGGCAAAGTTCAGCCGCTGTACCATATGCTTTTCGCTCTCCGTTGTGCAACACCAGGATGCGATCACATAAAGCCTCCACGCTTTCCATGCGATGAGAAGAATAGATGATTTTCTTTCCTTGCTTTTTGAATAGCTGTATTTGTTCGTTTAACCAATCTGTTTGAATAGGATCCAATCCAGAAAACGGTTCGTCCAAAATAATCAAAGCCGGATCGTGCAGGATGGCTGTCAGGAATTGAATTCTCTGTTGATTACCCTTTGATAAATCCCCTGCTTTAGAAGCACTGTATTGTTCCATTTTCAATTGCTGCAACAAATGAATGGCTTTCTTCTTTGCATCCGCTGCTGTCATTCCTTTCAATCCTGCGAAGTGTATCAATTGATCCAATACACGCATTTGAGGATACAAGCCTCGCTCCTCCGGTAAATAACCCCAGGAGTTAGCCGCTGAAATAGTTAATTTATTGCCCTCTAACAATACCTCGCCTTCATCCGCGTCGATGATACCGGAAACAATCCGCAGTAAGGTAGACTTGCCAGCCCCATTGGGTCCTACGATGCCCAATACATCTCCGTTTCCTACGGCAAAAGAAACACCGCTCAACACAGCATTTCCTTTATAATATTTAGTGATCGAATTTGCTTTCAACATAGTTATACAATTTGCGTCCCTAGTATAGAAACAGGATAAACTACTTTCGTTAAAAATAAGCCCTCAGGATCTACCGCTCTGCCCGCTGCTTTGCGGTCTTTGGCGTCTAATATTTCTTTGATCCAGGATGGATCTTGTTTACCGATGCCCACTTCCAACATAGAGCCAACAAGCGTACGCACCATGCCTCTCAAAAACCGATTGGCCGTAACATAAAATACGATCTTGTTTCCCTCCTGTTCCCATCGCGCATCTGTGAGGTCGCATTCAAAGTGATTCACGGCAGTATGCACCTTACTGAACGAACAGAAATCCTGTTTACCGATCAGGTATGCCGCAGCACTGTTGAGCCTGTTGAGATCCAGCTTAGGTTTCACCCGGTAAGACTGTTGATTCGCAAAAGGGTCTTTCGCAATATGAATACGGTACTCGTAAGAACGAGAAATGGCATCGAATCGGGAATGGGCATCGGAGGATACCTCGTACAGATAATTCGCTACTATACTTTCCGGTAAAATATGGTTGAGTTTATAAGTAAAATCCGGATTCAGGGAATGGACGGTGTCAAAATGTACAATCTGCTGCAGGGCATGCACGCCTGTGTCTGTGCGACCGCTGGCCGTGACCTGTACGTCCTCTTGCAGCAAGGTCTTCATGGCATGCTCCAACGCTTCCTGCACGGTATAGGCATTGGGTTGACGTTGCCAACCGTGAAAAGAAGTGCCTTTGTAGGATATATCCAGAAAATATCTCAATTTTTAGTAAATTTCAGTCGCAATTTAATTTAATCTAGTGATATGATACAAAGAATTCAAACCTTGTTTCTCGGCCTTGTCGCGTTCATCATGACGCTGAACTTGTTCTCTACTGTGTGGAAAGCCGATACAGCAGAAAAAAGCATCTTATTAACTCCTTTCTTCCTCTCTGAAAAAACAATAGCAGGCGAGGAATATCATGGTGTGATCTACATTGCTCTTCTTATAATCCTAATCATTATCATCAGTATCTTTTCTATTACAAGATTCAAAAATCGTTCCCTGCAATTGAAACTGGGACTTGGAAATTCAGTACTGTTGTGCCTGGTGGTGCTGGCTTTCTACATCGTCATCGGCAAAGGAAAAACCATGATTACTGCAGATGCGATCACGCATTATGATCCTGGATTCTTCTTTCCGCTTATTGCGATCGTATTGAATGTAGTGGCTAACTTCTTTATCAGAAAAGACGAAAAGCTCGTTAAGTCAGTAGATCGATTAAGGTAGTTGATATAATTTAAAATAAGCGTTTTCTAATTTAGTAAATCTTAGTCCTAAAAATGATAGTGGCGAGGGCGTTCCCTTCGGGCCGGGCTTTCGCCACTCGCTTTTTTCTTTGGAACAAAAATTGAGGCCTATAATGATCTTTGAAACCAAAGAAAAAGAGCTCAGACAATGGCTCAATCCCTAACGCAGCACCACGATTAAAAACAATTTTATGGTCAATAAAACTCTGTTTCTGTATCTTGTCTCTGTTTGCTTATCATTGAGCATGACTTTAAACGCTCAGGACAAATACACCAGCAAAGGCGACAAAGCTTTTGAAGGCAAACAGTTTTTTGAAGCGCTGAAAAATTACGAGATGGCGCTCGGAGCAAAAACAGACGATCCTTACCTTAACATGCGTGTGGCTCAGTGCTACCTCATTCTTGGCCCGAAATCAAAAGCACTGACTCTCGCCAATAACGCTGTAAAACTATCCGAGAAGCCTTCACCGGAAATGTGTTTTACACTCGCACAGGCATTGCACAACAGTCATAAATTTGACGAAGCCATTTCTTACTATCAGAAATCCGATCCTTTCGTTAATAAAAAAGTCTCTTCCAAATACATCAATGAATGCGGCTTCGGTAAGCAGTACATGGGGCAACCCAAAGATTTCAAAATCACCAATGCCGGACCAATTGTCAATACACAATACCAGGAGTACCTTCCTCAGATTACCGCTGATCTTTCTAAATTATTCTTTACCTCACGCAGACCAAATTCCACAGGAGGTAAAGTAGCGGATGATGGTTTGTATTACGAAGACATCTACATTAGCAATAATCAGGGCGGCGCCTGGTCTCCTCCTATCAACCCCGGCAGTCCCCTCAATACAGATGGGCACGATGCCTGTATCGGTGTATCGGAAGATGGGCAAACTATTTTCCTTTACCGAGGTTCTAACGGCGGTGACATTTACAAATCAGAACTTAGCGGAAAAAAATGGAGCAATCCTGTAGCCTTGCCTTTGAACAGTGAGCTATTTGAAACCTGCGCCAGTTTGTCTCCCGATGGCAGAACATTATTCTTCGTCAGAGCCATGGATTTCAGTTCGCAGCGCGACCTCTACATGTGCCGAAAAACCAATGGCGACAACTGGTCCAAAGCCATCAAACTTCCTTTCAATACAGAATACGACGAAGACAGTCCATATATGCATCCCGATGGAAAGACACTATACTTCAGTTCCAAAGGACACACCACCATGGGCGGATACGATGTATTTAAAGTGACCATGCTTTCCGGAGGAGGTTGGTCAAAACCTGAAAACCTAGGCTATCCAATGAATACAGCCGGTAACGATTTGTACTTTGTATTGGGTGCAGAAGGCAAAGTCGGTTATTATGCTTCCGATAAAGAAGGAGGATTAGGCAAACAAGATCTTTATTCTGTACGCATGCCCATTAGCGCGAAAGAACCACAGTTGACTTTGATGAAAGGTAAAATAAAAGACGCAACAGGAAATAGTGTAGAAGCAAAAATCACGGTGAACGATAATCAAACAGGAGAAGTGTTAGGAGAATACAAGTCCAACGCTGAGACGGGTGAATACCTGATTGCCTTACCATCCGATCATAATTATGGTGTAACGATAGAAAAACCAGGGAAACTATTTTACTCGGAAAATGTGTACCTCACGTCCAACGAGGGATTCAAGCAAGAGAAAAAAGATGTCGTGTTGGCAGACAGCAAAGCCGGCAGTAAAATCGTGTTGAAAAATGTATTCTTCGACACCGGTAAAGATCAGTTGAGGATGGATTCTAAAACGGAACTTGCGCGCGTGACAAAACTTCTTCAGGACAATCCTACGATCAAAATTGAAATTTCCGGACATACAGACAATGTCGGCAGCGAAGAAGTCAATCAGCAATTGTCAGAAAAAAGAGCCAAGAGTGTCGTGGCCTTTTTGATTCAAAACGGTATTCCTGCCGCACGATTAAAAGCGGTTGGTTATGGCAGTAAAAATCCGGTCGCTGACAATACTACAGAAGCCGGCAAACAATTGAACAGACGGACGGAATTGAAAATTTTGTAATTTAAGATTTTGTGGTCTATTACAATCTTTCTCTTTCGTCCCTCTGGGACTAGAATTTTAATTATTCATATATATCTACGGAGCTTTTGTCCCTCCGGGACAATGACTATAACTCATCATACAACCGAGTATTAGTGTCCCGGAGGGACAAAAGCCCGGTAACATATACAGTATCTATCACCTAAATCCCTTCAGGGATGAAAGACAGACAGTCCGAGTAACAAATATGACATCATGACAGATAAATCAGTTTGGACTAATTATTGAAACTCCACCGAAAACGATCTAATTAAAATATAATATATACACCATCATGGAAGAAAAAGGTAGCATATCCATTCACACGGAAAATATTTTCCCGATCATTAAAAAATTCTTATATGCCGATCATGAGATATTCCTTCGCGAACTGGTATCCAACGCTGTCGATGCCAGCCAAAAAATCAAACGATTATCTTCTCTGGGAGAAATCAATGGAGAAGTAGGCGCATTGAAAGTGACCGTTGCTGTTGATACGGAAAACAAAACCATCACCATCAGCGACCGCGGTATCGGCATGACGGCAGATGATATCAAGAAATACATCAACCAGATCGCCTTCTCCGGAGCGACTGAATTCATCGAACAATACAAAGACAAAACCGATACGTCTCAAATCATCGGTAACTTCGGTTTAGGCTTTTATTCCGCCTTTATGGTCTCCAAAAATGTGGAGATCCATACCCTCTCTCACAAAGAAGGTTCACAAGCCGCACACTGGACTTGCGACGGCTCTACCGAATTCACCATCAATTCAAGCGATAAAACAGAAAGAGGAACAGACATTATTCTTCATTTAGCGGATGATTCTTTAGAGTTTGCTGATAATTACAGAATACAATCTATCCTGGATAAATACTGTAAATTCTTACCGATCGAAATTGAATTCGACGGAAAAATCATCAACGATCCGGAACCGCTGTGGACAAAAAGCCCGTCAGAACTAAGCGACGAAGATTACATCGCCTTTTACAAAAAGCTCTACCCGATGTCAGAAGATCCATTGTTCTGGATCCATTTGAACGTTGACTATCCGTTTAACCTGACCGGTGTATTGTATTTCCCTAAGCTGAAAAAAGATTTTGAATTTCAGCGCAACAAAATTCAATTGTACAGCCGTCAGGTATTTATTACCGACGAAGTAAAAGATGTGGTACCTGAATTTTTGATGCTCCTTCATGGAGTGCTTGATTCACCGGACATTCCATTGAACGTATCCAGAAGCTTCTTGCAAGCGGATGGTAACGTTAAAAAAATCAATGGTCACATCACGAAAAAAGTGGCGGATAAACTTCAGGAACTTTACAATCAAAATCCGGAATCGTTTCAAGAGAAATGGGATGACATCAGTTTGTTTGTAAAATACGGAATGATCAGTGACGAGAAGTTTTATGAAAAAGCGAAGAACTTCTGTTTGCTAAAAAATACAGCCGGTGAATATTCTACCATTGAGAAATACAGTGAAAAAGTAAAAACCATACAAACCAACAAACACGATGCTACGGTATTCTTGTATACCAGCAACGCCTCCGAACAAGATTCATACATCCAATCGGCACGCAAGCGCGGTTATGATGTACTGGTATTAGATTCTGCGATTGATTCGCATTTCATCAACCAATTGGAAAGTAAACTGGAGAAAACCACGTTGAAACGGGTGGATTCAGACAGCATAGACAAGCTGATTGAAAAAGACGAAGCGAGAGAAAGTATATTGAGCACAGAAGACAAAGAAAAAGTGACGGCTATTTTCACCAAAGCTTCTGAAGGGAAAGGAATTAGAGTGGCAACAGAAGTCCTTCCTGTAGATGAAATGCCTGTGACGATCACTGTTCCAGAATTTATCCGTCGTATGAAAGACATGTCAGCAACCGGTGGCGGTGGCATGTTCGGTAATTTTATGAAAGAAGAATTTATCGCCGTGGTGAATGAAAACCATCCTATACTTCAAAAACTGTTGAAATTATCCGAAGAGGAACAACAAGTATTGGCCGGGCAAACATTGGACATTGCTTTACTTTCTCAGGGTTTGCTGAAGGGTGAATCGTTAACCAGATTTATCGAACGTAGCATCTCTTTATTGAATAATAATTAATTCCGCGCGATGGTCTGTCCCCTGACTGACCATCGCGTCTATAACAATGAGTCAGGTCTTGAGATCTGACTCCAAATCAAAATACGAACGCTAATATTTCAATAAAAAATACACATCAGACATCCAATCGTAAAAAGGATTTCATTGGAATTTTGAACTCATAACAAGTTTGGTGATTTCCCTTTTTGATTTGCTCGGTTACATGTTGTAATATATGCTGTATGCTGCGTGTGAGGGATACCAGCGTTAAGCCCACAGCGAGCCCAATTATGCTGGTGCAAGCATCTATGCTTGTTCCTAAAGTAACATAGAGCGTCCCGCTCGGGGTCAAAATCATACCACCATAGCCTGGCCACCGAAATGATTCGGAGCTCAAGCGAGACGCTTTATAGAATTACAGGAACAAGCGTAGACGCTTGCACCAGCGATTTTTATAAAAAGCCTGTTCTTATTAAAAGAACAGGCTTTTTTATATTCTATGGATGCATAATTTTCTTTATATTACCATCGTTTTGAATACACTATGCCCTTAAAATACTTTACCTTATTCTTCCTTTTTTGCTTGTTGTCAAGCGCAGTGGTTTTTGCCCAGGAACCGGCCAAGAAAAAAAATGTATTCTATGTATTAGAAACAGACTCTATTCCAGAAATAGACATGGGAGCAGATACGGTAAATGCGTATCTCCGTAAAAAAGGCAGAGCCGGAAAGAAAAAGAAAGGAAAGAAAAAGACATTTTACGGTTTAAAAACCCGCCGTGGCTATACTCGTGCCGGCGACGGTGAGCGTGTGACGGTGGAGTTATTTTTTACGTTGAAAAAATATCGTGAACCCAATGCTTTTGTCCCGGAAATATACGTGTGGGATTTCACAACAGGCAAGATTAAGAAAGTAGATAAAATCGAAGAAGACAAACGCAAAGATTACCGTATCCTGCATGGTCCTTATACCAGATTGTACAATGGAGAAGTGATCGAAGAAGGCGTTTTCTATGTTGGAACAAAAAATGCCCGTTGGGAGAAATACGATAAAAAATCTGTGCTCATCGGAAAAACCAAATACTTCCGCGGCTGGCCCAAAGAAGCGAAAATCGAATACTTTGACGATGCCCGCAAAAGACCGAAAGAAGTAATTCCGTATGCTTATGGTATGAAAGAAGGAGATTATTATTTATTCTCTGACAAAGGAAACGTCAAATTAAAAGGACAATATGAAAACGGACGTCGTGTAGGGCAATGGGTCGAATATTTTGACAATACAGACAGACGCCAGCGAGAAATACTATACGGAGAAAATGGTTACGAAGAAGAAAAAACACCGGTCGTCATGAAAGAATGGAACGAGCGTGGAAACGTGATCATGATAGAAGGCAAGCCTGTGGAAGCGGGTACAGTGGAAGAAGATCCGATCAAAAAACGCCTTCAAAAGAAGAAAGTTACCAGGCCAGGCTCGAAGTAGATACAGTGAATAGTGAAGGGTGAGAAGTAAGCGCAAAAATCATTTTTTTAGGTTCTCTTACTATCTGAGTTTACTATAAAAATTCGTATTTCGACTTGTACCATTTGGAGATATTCGATAAGCAAACTATTGATTCTTACTATTTACCGTTCACCCTTCACCCATTATGATCTACAAAACACCTATACTTTTTTTAACCATCATTTTTTTTACTAAGTTGCCAAACGTATTTTATACAAAACAAAACCTTTAACTTTATGCAAGACCTGTTGAATTTACCAGCCTGGAAAGCACTTGAAAAACACTACCAGGAAACAAAAGACCAACACTTACGTGACAGCTTCAAAAGCACTCCAAGCAGAGCCACTGTCTTTTCTATAGAATGGAAAGACATCTATGTTGATTTTTCTAAAAACCGAATAGATGAAACAACGTTAAAACTTTTTTCCCAATTGGCAGATGAGGTAAAACTCAGACAAGCCATTGATGCGATGTTTAAAGGCGATAAAATCAACAATACAGAAAAACGTGCGGTACTTCACGTGGCATTGCGCAATCGCTCCAACACGCCTATCCTGGCGGATGGTAAAGACGTGATGCCAGAGATCAATGCAGTACTGGCTAAGATGAAAGCCTTCACTGAAAAAGTTCGTTCAGGTGCATGGAAAGGTTTCTCCGGAAAATCTATCACAGATGTTGTGAACATCGGTATCGGCGGATCTGACTTAGGACCTTATATGGTGACAGAAGCATTGAAACCTTATGGTCATGATACCATCAACATTCATTTTGTATCCAATGTAGACGGTACTCATATAGCAGAAGCCGTTAAACATTTAAATCCTGAAACAACATTATTCATTGTTGCTTCTAAAACATTCACTACACAGGAAACGCTCACGAATGCTGATTCTGCAAAAGATTGGTTCCTGACTAAATCAGGCGCAGATAAATCAGCGATCGCAAAACACTTTGTGGCACTTTCTACAAATGCAAAAGCAGTCGGTGAGTTTGGCATCGATACGGCCAACATGTTTGAGTTCTGGGATTGGGTTGGCGGACGTTATTCTCTATGGTCTGCGATCGGCTTGTCTATCGCATTGTACATCGGCTTCGATCGTTTCGAAGAAGTGTTGAGTGGTGCGCACGATATGGACAATCATTTCAAAACAGCTGCCTGGGATAAAAACATTCCGGTTATTTTAGCCATGCTTGGTGTATGGTACAATAATTTCTACGGAGCAGATTCTCACGCCATTCTTCCATACGATCAATACATGCACCGCTTTGCTGCATACTTCCAACAAGGCGATATGGAAAGTAACGGTAAAGGCGTACAAAAAGACGGGAGCAAAGTTAATTATTCTACCGGACCTATCATCTGGGGAGAGCCTGGTACAAATGGTCAGCATGCCTTTTATCAATTGATCCATCAGGGCACTAAATTGATTCCATGCGATTTCATTGCACCGGCACAATCTCACAATCCACTATCTGATCATCACCCCAAATTGTTGGCCAACTTTTTTGCGCAAACAGAAGCCTTGATGACCGGTAAAACAGCGGAAGAAGTAAAATCAGAATTAGAAAAAGACGGATTGAGTAAAGAAGCGGTAGCTGAATTGGTTCCTCATAAAGTATTTACAGGCAACAGGCCAACCAATTCATTCCTTGTTAAAAAAATCACACCACATGCTTTGGGGGCATTGATTGCTATGTACGAACAAAAAATCTATGTACAAAGTGTTGTATGGGGAGTAAATGCTTTCGATCAATGGGGAGTAGAACTAGGGAAACAATTGGCGAAGAAAATTTTGCCTGAACTGCAAAGTGATGGTGATATCAGTTCTCACGATGCTTCTACCAATGCGTTGATCAACTTGTACAAGAAATGGAAGTAAGCCAATAGCTCTTACTTTTAACAACAAAAAAAGTCCCGTGAATCACGGGACTTTTTTTGTTTCACACAATAAGAACCAGAGATTATTCCTCTCCGGCTCTTACTAATTTTTATTTTGCAATATAAACTTCTTGTGTTTTAGAAGCCTGACCTGATTCTATCTTAACAATGTAAACACCTGAACTTACAAATGGTAAGTTGATTTCCACTTTGCCACTGCTAACGCTTTGATTCGTCACTTTATATACCGCATTACCTTTGCCATCATAAATAGAGATATCAGCTGTGGATACCTTCGTGTTGTTGAAGTTTACCGTTACTTTTTGTTCAAAGCTGAATACTGTGATAGCAGAAAATACGTTTGATTTCGTATCTGTCACTACAGCCACCTTCTTGTTATATTGAATATAGAATCGATCACGGTACTCTTTCTTAACAAGGTCACAAGTGTAAGTAGGATCTACTCTAAGATCTTGTCTTGTATTAGTCAGCTTATCAACAAAGATTAAAGAATCTGCTTCTTCAAATCCGGTGATGTCAGCAGAGAACGTATAAGCACCTGCAAACTTCGCATCCAGATTTACCGGGATCATTTCATTTGAAGCCGCAGAAGGTAACGTATTGACAGCATACCTATTCGCATTATAGTCAGTATAAATTGAAGGTGTTTGTCCTTCATTCATAATCTTATAAGCATCCGATTCACTATCGAAAGTAATTGAAGCCTCATCCAGCAAACGAACAATCGTTTCATCACTTGATGTTCCACTGGTGGCAGTCAAACGAAGCACGCTACCATCACTTGCAGTTCTCCAAACATCCACGTTAATAGCTGAAGTACGCACCGCATTTGTCATAGTAAGAAATCCTGTACCACCTGAAGTTGTCACTTTCACAAAGAAGCCTTGCATAGAACCGATGTATTGCGTGGCGCCATTAGTACCTACACCAGATACATAAGCACTGAATCTATTATTTCTTGGATCCCAATAATACACCGCATTATCAAGACCAGTTTTTGTCCATCCCGCAGCGGCATTCCAATCAATCGTAGAAGGATATGGATTACCTAAATGGTTCCATCCATCAGATGCAGGTTTGAATGTAGGCGTTGTAGACTTCGTATTGGTCAAAGTACCACTAGATAAGACTCCTAAATTATGAGTGTACGGTCCTGATACATCAAGCACTGTAGTTGGGAATGCTCGGAAGTATAAGGCGTAACCTGTCATTGTCTGTAATGGTTGAGATAAGGCTGTAACACCCATCCATCCTACTTTAACACTTGTATCAGGCACCGTTTCGTTGTAATAATACATATTCGTGTTTGCTCCAAAATTGATCGTTACGTTATCGTTCCAATCTGCAGCCGTTCTGCCTGGTATAGGAGAAGAGATGTAATGGTATCGATTACTCCAGATTGTTTTGAAGAAACGAATATTACCTGTTGTTGTCCCTGCACCGGTACCAGCAACGGCCCCGTTGTAAAGATCAACGTTCAGATTATTGTTCGTTGTAAATGCACCATTGGTAAGTGTCAGGACTCCTTTAACAGTGCTTGTACTATTCAACGTAAGACCTGCAGCATTATTAACCGTTAGGTTCTTGAAGTCTGTAGGTCCTGTAATACTTTGTGCAGTTGAACCCGTAAATACTGTAGTACCGTTATCCGTGTATGTTCCATTATTCGTCAGATTACTATAAAGATTCAATGTGCCACCTGTATTGGTCAATGTACCGGATGTATTGATTGCAAGGCTATATACATTCACACTGGTAGTAACCAAAGGCATATTTAAAGCCGCAGAAGGAATAATAACATCGGTTGCTGCATTTGGAATAATCCCACAAGACCAGTTGGCAGTATTGGCCCAGGCAGAACTTGTCGCTCCAGACCATTGATTCAATGTTGATACTGTAATGACAGCAATATTACTTGTACAACCTCCCGTATTTACAGTAACATCGTAGTTACCAGCACTGGCAGCGGTTGCTCCAACAATACTGTATGAAGAAGCAGTCGCACCAACGATATTCACACCATTTTTTCTCCATTGGTAATTTAAACTATTACCAACTGCTACGACATTTAGAGCAACTGAACCTCCCGTACAAATGGATTGACTTACCGGCTGCGTTGTAATTGTTGTTGCTCTATATGTAGCTGTATTGGATATATAAAGAGCAGTACTACATCCCGCAAGATTCGGTGTTAACACACAAGAAACAACATCGTTGTTTGTCAATGAACCATTACTATATGAGTTAATATTGGTGCCGACATTCGCACCATTAAGCTTCCACTGATAAGTTGGTGAAGCTCCCGCATTGGTTGATGTAGCTGTAAATGTTCCTGAATTAAGATTGGATACGATGGCGTTTGTAACAGAACTACCAATATCATACAATGAAATATCAACCAATAAAGGCAATGTTGGTGCAACAGCACTGGTATAAAGCAAGATTCCATTCTTATAGTATTTCACTACACCAGCCTGAACAGCTATTTTAAACACATCATTGGTTGCATACGCACCAAAACTACCCTTATTGCTTCCTGATTCGTAAATCTGTACTATTGAACTATTCACCAGAAAAAAAGCGTATTGAATGGAAGTATAATTTGAATTGGCATTGGTTGAGCTTAAACCAGCCATCCGATATTTATTCGTTTCGGTCGCCGTAAATTGGAAATAACCATTATTACTAACAGTATTCCAAGAAGCAGCCCCACCATCCCAAGTTGCATTGGATTGTATTTTTTGCAAATTATTTCCATTGCCTTGTACATTTTGATAATCTGATATTTTCCATCTCACCTGTTCATCAACAGTTGCACAAGAAGAAGGTACAGGAGTGCCTAGAACATAAAAATCTATTGCGATAGGAGCCGCTACTGATTCATTAGTAATAGCATTAGAAGTATAAGTGTAAGCAGTACATCCTCCTATTGATGGAGAAAGGACACAACTGATAACATCATTACCCGCAAGCGTAGCATTTGTATAGGTATTGCTATTCGTACCGACGTTCGTACCATTTAATTTCCATTGGAAAGAAGGAGATGCTCCTACATTAACTGCAGTTGCTGTAAATGTTCCGATATTATAATTAGAGACTATAGCATTATTGACCGTTCCACCAGTATATCTGATAGAAACATCCACCAACATTGGTAATACCGGTGTCACAGAACTGATATAAAGCAATACGCTATTTTTATAATACTTTATCACATTCGCTTCCACTGTAATTTTAAATAAATCACCAGCAGCATAATTCCCAAATGTTCCTCTTCCAGTACCTGATTCTATTATACTCAAAGCACTACCACTAGTAAGATAAAAACCATATTGTATACTTGTATTATTTGTACTGGCGTTCGTAGTACTTAATCCTACTACTTTATCAGTAGTTGCTTCACCTGTCGTAAACTGTAAGTAACCATTATTACTTACTGTATTCCATGAAGCCGCTCCTCCATCCCAGTTACCATTGGATTGAACCTTTACAAGACTATTCCCCGTTGCTACAACATAATTTAGATCGGAGTTTTTCCATTTTACTTGCTCACTTGCTGTATTACACGCAGAAGTAGCTACAGTACCCTGAATGTAAAAATCCATATTAACCGGTGTGCTAACAGCTTTACTGGTTAAGGCATTTGAGGTATAAGTAGTCGCGTTACAGCCGGACAGATTAGGAGTCAACACACAAGTAACTACATCGTTCGGATTTAGAGTAGTATTGGTATATGACGAACTATTCGTTCCGGTGTTTGTTGCATTCACTTTCCATTGATAAGAAGGAGAAGCACCAGCATTAATGGCCGTGGCAACAAAAGCACCTGTGCTATAATTAGAAACTATGGCATTCGTAATGGTACCATTTTTACCATATATAGATACATCCACCAATAAAGGCAATGTAGGAGCAATGTTACTGATGTATAAAAGATTACTGTTTTGATAGTATTTTACTACCCCTGCTTCCACAGCAAATTTAAATATGTCGCCGGTAACATACGTACTAAAGTTTCCTCTATTAGTTCCTGATTCATAAATACTCACAACACTATTATTTTGTAAATAGATCGCATACTGTATAGAAGCATAACTGGCATCTGCATTTGTCGTGCTTAAACCAGCCATTCTATAAATATTCGTTTCAGTAGCAGTAAACTGAAAATATCCATTGTCTTTTACAGTGTTCCAAGAAGCAGCACCCCCATCCCAGTTACTATTGGATTGAATTTTTTGAAGGTTATTTGTCGAGGCCTGAACATTGGTTAAATCACTAATCTTCCATTTTACTTCCTCATCCATCGTATTACATGCAGACACTGTAGCAGTGCCCTGGATATAAAAATCTAAATTAGTCGGATTCGTAATAACTTTTTCCGTGATACTGTTAGAAGCATAAGTAGCCAAATTGCAACCACCTAAGTTGGGCGTCAATACACATGTCACTACATCATTCGGATTCAATACTGTATTGGTATAGTTTGAACTATTCGTACCTACATTTGCACCGTTAAGCTTCCATTGATAAGTTGGTGAAGCGCCTGCATTTATAGCAGTCGCAATAAAGTTACCGGTGTTATAATTAGAAATAACAGCATTGGTCACTGTTCCTCCAGTATTATAAATAGACACATCGGCAAGCATCGGTAAAGTAGGTGCTACAGCACTGATGTATAAAAGCACATTGTTCTTATAATATTTGACTACCGAAGCTTCCACCGCAACTTTAAATACATCATTTGCAGCATAGGTCCCGAAAGATCCTCTATTAGCAAACGACTCTATAATTTGTACGGTTCCATTACTTGCCAAGTAAAAGGCATATTGAATACTCGAATAATTGGAATTGGCATTGCTAGAACTCAAACCAACAGCTCTATACTTATTCGTTTCTGTAGCTGTAAACTGTAAATAACCATTATTACTTACCGTATTCCAAGAAGCGGCACCACCATCCCAGTTACTGTTGGATTGAATTTTATTCAAACTATTTCCTGTAGCCTGAACATTGCTCAAATCAGAAGTTTTCCACTTCACTTGTTCTTCAGCCGTGTTACAAGCAGAAGTTGCTACAGAACCTTGGATATAAAAATCAATACCAACAGGTGCTGCTAACGAATAGTTAGTAATTGAATTAGACACATAGTTCGTAGTAGCACATCCTCCAATAAACGGTCTCAATGTGCAGGTAACCACATCTGCATTGTTAAGTGCTGTATTTGTGTATGTATTACTGTTTGTACCTACATTGGCACCATTCAGTTTCCACTGATAAACCGGAGCACCTCCGCTATTGGTAGCCGTAGCGGTAAATACACCCACGTTATAATTGGACACAATAGCATTACTTATCGTTCCACCGTTTGAATTAATAGAAACATCCACTAACATCGGCAATGTGGGAGCAAGACTACTGATGTAAATCAAGTTTCCATTTTGATAGTACTTAACAACAGAGGCTTCCAAAGCCACTTTAAATACATCTCCGGAAGCATAGGTTCCAAAGGAGCCACGGTAACTTCCAAACTCGTAAATTTGTAGCGTGCTATTGCTCAATAAATAGAAGGCATATTGAATAGTAACGTAGTCAGAATTAACATTTGAACTACTTAAACCAGCCATTCTTGACTTATTTGTTTCTGTTGCGGTAAACTGGAAATAGCCGTTATCTTTCACCGTGTTCCATGACGCAGCTCCTCCATCCCAGTTACCACCAGATTGAA
>JACMQM010000063.1 GCA_014376985.1 Cytophagaceae bacterium
AGTAGACGAAGATGAGATCGTTATCTATGGTCCGTTTGAAGCTTTTGGTTCCATTCAAAAATTTATTGAAGAGAAAAAATGGAGCATCATCAGTGCCGATTTTGAACGCATACCGGTTGAAACAAAACAATTGACAGAAGAGCAGGAAGTAGAACTGGAAAAACTCATCGGTAAGTTTGAAGAAGACGACGATGTGGTGAATACATTTCATACGATGAGATAGATGGATTTTTAAGTGAAGAGTAAACGGTGAATAGTGAAGGTCGCACATACAATATAAAAAAAGCCTTTACATTTAGTAAAGGCTTTTTTTATACTCATATTTTGCTCACTGCTTACTGTTCACTCTTCACTTTTAAACCAGCCTTGTACTTTAACCATCAACGGATGCCAATCCCAGATCAGTCCCAGCATGACTGCCCATACCGCAGAGCCTAAGTAAATCATCCGGGCTACCTCCGTGGATAAGAGTGCATGAACGAGAATTACAGGAATGAACCACCAAATGATTTTATCGGTCTGATTTGTCCAGTTTGTTATTGCCTTCTTCCCGCCTGCAAAGCCAGCTAATAAGAGCAAAGAGAATAGACCGAGTACAGTTGCCAATTCTCCTAAGCCACGCACAGAAGCGATTCTGATGATAGATACGCCTATGTTATGAATGTGTTCCGTATCGGATGCAACACTGGCAGCTATAGAAGTGCCTGCTTGACGATCGATCCAATAACGTATGCCCAATGCCAATAATCCGCTCAGTGCAAACAATGCCACTTGTTTAATTTTTGACAAAGAAGACAAGAAGAAAATAAACGGAGCAACAAAGATGAAAGACTCTTTTGCCATGGGACCGATGATGATGCAGCAGGCAATGACTAACGAGTTATTGGTTTTTATCGCATAGATCACGGCGCATAAAATGAGAAAATATAAACTGTCTGTTAAGGGGAGTGCTGCAAATAGGTTCCCCCAGCGTCCTCCCACCATGACAGCAATGACAGCCAGTAAGCTTCCTGAATCGGAAATGTTGTAGGCTTTACAGCAATGAAAAATGGCTAGTCCGGTTAATGCCATCAAACTTAAATTGACCAGCAGGAAGGCCATGCGCAAGGGCCATTCCGCATTCGCTCGATGTGGCCATAGTTTGGCGTAGACTTGTTCAATTGGGAAAGAGATGACCTTTGCTACAAAGGGAACCACGATCCTGTATCTTCTCACCAGGCTTTGATCCTTGAAGTTCCCATTGGCAATCGCCATGTAGGTATTACAATCCGGATTACTTTTGTAATCATAATCCAGGTAGGTGTTGTATGCTGGTCCAACCAGGATGGCGAAACAGAAAAAGAAAATCAATATATTTTTATAGGCAAGCATAGTTTGTAAGCTATCTGAAAGATTAAAAATACAGTTTTATTTTATTAGATGGATTGTTTTAATGAAGAAGTATAACTTGGAAAATGGAGTAAAATTTAATAGATAATTTTGAGGGCGTTTCCCCGCGTTGATTTAAAGGGGAATAATAGTTGACTTGGCGGGGACGGGCTCTCACTCCAAGTCCGGCTTACACACAATACCTCCGCACTTCGGGCTTTCCTCTCGATCCCTAACGCAAGAAATAAAGGAATCTTTTCGGTCTAAAGCTCATCACGCGTTATAAAATTTGTTAACTTGATTTTATCAAACAAATCTTTCAATGAAATATTCTATTCTTTCTATTGCTTTATTATCTCTTCTAAACTTTAGCGCTTGTAACAGGATCAATTCTGCTTCTTCTGATACGTCCATAGAAAAGCCTAAAAAAGATTACGCCGAGCCGCCTCAAATCGATTTGATTAATGCGCGTTGGATACTTCGTGAAATCGAGGGTAAGCCTGTAAAACAAAAATCAGACGTATACATTCGTTTTGCTGATAAAGTGACAGTAGAAGGTTTTTTGGGCTGTAATAAATTTAATGGAAAATATGTAACAGACGGTGCTGACATTAAGATAGGGCCGATCATGTCAACGAAAATGGCATGCGAAGACGATGCCATTGAAAATCAATTCGCCAGAGTTTTGGAACAGGCAGCTTCCTATAGCACAGACGACAAATACTTGTATTTGAAAAATGATGATGGCGTGTTGGCGAAGCTGGAAGCGATTTATTTGTAGAAATCAGCAATAAAAAGGAGAAACAGAAACAGAGCGGAGAAATAGTCTTCGCTCTGTTTTTGTTTATTGACTGCTAGTTTTCTTCTTCACCCCCCGCACAGCCTTTGCGGTTAAAGGATCCTCAGGCCATGAATGTTTTGGATACCGGCTTTTTAATTCTTTTTTTACTTCGAAATACGTATTGTTCCAAAAGCTTCTTAAGTCTGAAGTAATCTGCACCGGTTTGTAACCCGGAGAAAGCAAATGCAAGGTCAGGGGAGTCTTGCCTTCGTTGACAGTCGGCGTATCCAGCATACCAAACACTTCCTGTAAACGTACAGACAATACCGGTGAAGTACCATTGCTGGAATAATCTATTTTGATGTCGGAGTCACTTGGTACTTTGATGCGTTGAGGCGCCAGTTTGTTTAATGTATTTTGTTTATCCCAATCGAGACTATTGTTCAGAATATCCTTGAGATTTATTTTTTTCAAATCTTCCGGTCTTTTGATGTTGTTGAGGTATGGTGCGAGCCATTCTTCATTGCTCATCAACAGGCCTTGTACCGATACATCCGGCCAATTATCCTGTGGTCTCCATTTGCGTAAACTCAGCACACGATTTTGCCATTCTTGTACCTCTTCATTAAAGTCCAGCAAGCGTTCTCCTTCTTTTTTAATTGCATTGCTGATGGCTTGGATCAAATGACTTTCATCCGGATCAGGAAGTGCTTTGGATTGTAAAATGATGCTACCGATACGCAATTCTTTAGTAGCAATGAGTCCGCCTTTGTAAGTATCCCAAATGATGGTCTCTACTGTTTTTACAAGCGGTGCAAGGTCTTTGGGATTCAACGGAGAGGCCATGAATATTTTACCAAGTCCGTTGCGCGCATCAACATGGGCGATCGCAAGCCATGCTTCATTGGCCAGGTCATCGCGGTGTCCTGCTTGTGCATACTTACCGTTTGACAATTGAAATTGTGCATTGTTGCCCGGTCGCGCAAAAGCGATGCGTTCAGGATAAGCATGTGCCAATATAATTCCCGTTTCAAAGGGATCAAATTTTCCGTTGTTGGGTTCTATTTCAAATAATCTACGGTAAGAAGAAGCAATCTTTTCTATTTTACCCAATACGTTACCTTGCCCGTCGTTTCTACGGAAGCGACGTAGTGCTTCCACACGCAGGTTGATGTCTATGCCGGATTCTTTAGGCAATGGATCTTTTTCTTCCAAGATAGCAGCAACATCCGTAGCGAGTTCGAGCATATCGTTTTCTTCCGCCCACAGCAACATGTGTGCGATCCTTGGGTGACAGGGTAGACCATGAATTTTTTTTCCGTGAGCCGTGATCTTTCCGTTCTCCAATGCTTCCAATTGATGCAAGGTATCGGAGGCCTGAGCCAATGTGCCTTTGGGAGGTACAGTCAACCAGGTTAACTGAGAAATATCCATGATACCCCATTGGGCCATGTCCAGCATGAGTGGCGCCAAATCGGCTTCTAATATTTCCGGTGAACGGTGATCGGATAAACTTTCATGAATGCTTTTCGACCACATGCGGTAACATGTACCAGCACTCAAACGTCCCGCACGTCCTGCACGCTGGTCGGCGGAGTCTTTGGATATTTTTACGGTTTCTAATCTGGACAAACCAGAGTTGGGATCAAACTTAGACGTGCGACCGAAACCTGTATCGATTACAATTTTGATTCCTTCAATGGTTAAGCTGGTTTCCGCAATGGAAGTTGCCAGTACAATTTTCCGCTTGCCTTGTTTGTTGGGCATGATGGCGCTGTGCTGTTGTGCCGGCGTCAATTGTCCGTATAAAGGATGAATGGCAAAATCACGCAGTTCTTTTTTGAGGATCTCTTCACATTTTTTTATTTCACCTTGTCCGGGAAAAAATGCCAACACATCACCTTCTTTTTCTCTAACGGCTTTCAGTATGATTCGTGCCGTCATTTCAGGAAGAAGAAATTCATCTGTTTCTCCTGTATAGACTACGTCAACAGGATACTGTTTGCCCTGGCTCTGCACCATGGGTGAATTCAGTAATTTGGTAAGCTGCGGCATATCCAAGGTGGCGGACATGACCATGATTCTAAGGTCTGGTCTCAGTACTTGTTGCGCTTCTCTGCACAAGGCCATCGCAACATCTGCGTGAATACTGCGTTCATGAAACTCATCAAAGATGACCATGCCTACGCCTTCCAGTGAATTGTCGCTATGAATCATTCTTGTTAGAAT
>JACMQM010000064.1 GCA_014376985.1 Cytophagaceae bacterium
CTTTAAGTTTATTCAGGTATCTGCACAATGCCAACCGGATGCTTGTATTCAGAAGATAAGCGAGGGTTATACTTTTCTGAAAACGTATAAAATGGAACAAATCGGGGCTGAAACGGAATATTCCTATGTATTCAGTCGCGACACTAATTATATGATTGCTGTATGCAGTAGTTCTGGTCCTGATGCTACTGTGAAAGTGACATTATACGATGCTCAAAGGAAGGAAATCGCTTCTAACTTAGAGAAGAAATCGAATAAGCTCTATTCAGTGATTGCCTATCAGTGCAAGGCCACTGGAATTTATTACCTGAAGTATACGCCAGTCAATCAAAACAAGACCGATTGCTGTGTCAGTGTATTAGGATTTAAGAAGTAATAGAATTAAAAATAGCGAATCAGGATCTTGGTCCTGATTCGTTTTTTATAGCAAAATTATGAAGAAGATTATTCTGATAGCAATAGTACTAATGAGTGCGGCAGGTCAACAACTATGGGCTCAATCTGCGAGTAAGCATTTTCAATATACTTTTGGCGGCGGAAAGAAAGATATTTTGTACTCCAGTATAGAAACAGCTGATAAAGGGATTCTTTCAGTAGGGTATACGGAGAGCTTTGGTGCTGGTAATTTTGACATGTATGTCATCAAGAATGACAGCGAAGGAAAGCTGGAATGGTCTAAAACCTACGGTGGACCAAAAGAAGATTATGGACGTTCTGTCGTCAAATCTCAGGATGGACTGGGCTATTTGTTATTAGGGTATTCCAATAGTTTTTCAGAGAACAGTTACTTCGATATTTATTTGATTAAGATAGACCTGAAAGGCGACACCTTATGGTCCCGCTACTACGGCTTGGATAGAAGTGAATACGGTTATTCTGTCATTGCTACAAAAGACGGTGGCTATATGCTTTTAGGAGAAGTAATCAACAATATTAATGGTGAAAAAAATGCGGATGTAATGTTGGTCAAAATTTCTGCATCAGGTGATTTTGAATGGTCAAAAATTTATGGAGGAAATCTAACGGATTATCTATACAATATAGAACAACTCGAAGACGGATCTTTCCTGATGGGTGGAGAAACGAATTGCTTTGGTGCCGGAGAGTGGGACTTCTTAGCGGTGAAAGTAGATGTCACGGGCAAATTGCTCATGGCTAAAACTTATGGCGCATTGCTGACTGACTATGGAAGATTTGCAGTATCTACATCAGATGGTGGATTTTTGGTAGGTGGTAATTCGTTTAACTTTGGAGTGGGCGACATGGATTTTGTTTTGGTGAAAGCTGACAAAGATGGGAAAATCGAATGGAGTCAATCTTATGGCGACCTGGGCGCTGAATACATGTTGGACATGAAGAAAATGCCGAATGATGCGGGCTATATTATTTCTGGCTATACCAATAGTTTCGGCAGTCATGTAGAAGATATTTTCCTGCTCAACATTCGTAACGACGGTAAAATTAATTGGGCTAAAACAATAGGAGGAGACTACGGCGACTATGGCGTCAGTGTATTACCGACGTCTGATAACGCCATTGTAGTTACAGGTAATACGAAAAGTTTTAAGGTGAATTCTGATGACTGTTTTATTTTTAAAGTGGAAACCAAACTGTCACGTAACTTATGTAATTCCATGATCATTCGTCCGATTACACAATCTTACCTGAAGGTTCTGTCAACCGATGCGCGCTTGTATGAGTTGGAAACTCACATTGTAGATCGTTCTGTACCTACTGTCGTTAAAAGCGTTGAAACGATTGAGCAACAATTGTGCATTGAAAAATAGACACAGTATTTTTCTCTCTTATTCTACTATTTGTAAACGTTCAATAGAGGCCAGTCAAAAGGTGTCCATAAGCATGTTTTCAATTCTGATTTTTTTAATCCCTTATTCACCCATGAATTGCAAGAAGTGAAGATACTGTAATGTCCCTTAGCATCATAAAAATGTCCGCTGTAGTAAAGGGGATCATGCTTGACAAGGATCAATTTCTCATTCTTATCCTGTTGGAAAGAATTTCGAATGTACTCGCAAAGCATTTTGTATTGTTGTGCATTAATCAATACGGACACGGTATGCTCTGATGTTTTTAGCGACCCTTTGTAATAAGAAACGTGCATGGCCGTCGTGCTTAAACCTGTACATGCTCTAAAGGCTGTATTGAATGTGAGATCACCCCATGTCGGAGTATTCAGATAAAATCCCTTGTCTCCCCAACCAATGGCCACGACATGATCTTCGGCCGGAATATCTGGAAGGAAGGAACGCCAATTGTAAACCGTATTTTCTGCTGGCACGAGTATATCAGTATGCACTCCATTTGAATGAAGTTGAATCAATAGGGGATGTTCTTTTTCACTCGTAAAGGAGCGATTGTAAGGAATGTAGGATAGCAATAAAGCTACTAGAAGATATAGCGGAATCAATGCCAATACATACAGTAGATATAACATTGCCTTTTTTATAAAAATCATTAGCTGTTCTTTAATGATAAACGCAAATATACAGGCAAGTAGTTTGTATTACTTAGAAAGAATTTTGATTTCGGTACGTCTGTTCAATTCGCGACCTTCTTTTTCATCATCGTTTGATACCAATGGTTCATCTTCACCATAACCTTTGGGAATCAAACGTGAGGAGCTAATACCTTTTTCTATCAACCAGTTCACTACACTTTGTGCCCTGCGTTGGGAAAGGTTATAGTTATAGTCTTTACTTCCCATATCATCGGTATGGCTACCGATTTCAATCTTCATGTTGGGAGAGTCCTGTAACAATCTTAGTAAATTATTCAATTCAGTATGAGACTCTTTTCTCAAATCTGCTTTGTCAAAATCATAGTACAAATTTCTCAATATGTATTTACTGCCCACCACAGGTTTTTCCATGGTGATCGTGCGAGTAATAGTACGATTTTGATTAGACTCAGGATCTATTTTAATACTGATGTCCTGAAATATGTATCCTTCTTTTTTAATAGATATGACCAGTCTTGTCTTTTGAGTAAATGTTAGTTTTTTATCATAAAGACCTTTCTTACTAACTGATTGATCGAGGAGTTTATCGTCCTCCGTATCGATCACCTGTACTTCAGCTTCTATAATCTGGCCGGTTTCTTTGTCAGTTACATTAATAATGAAGGTGTATTCGTTCGCATTTTTTTTGAGACTATCCCTGTCAATCAGAGTAAATGTCACTGAATCCACTTTAAATACGGGGTCTTTAAAGTTTTTATCCGGCATTTTGAAACGGTAAATATCTGCATCTCCCAATCCTATGTTTTTGTTGGAAGAGAAATAGCCATAAATCCCATCTGCAGAAAGAATAAAGTAGGTATCGTCTTCTGCAGAATTTATCGGATAAAGCAAATTTTCGGGCTTGGACCAGATTTGTGTGCTGCTGTCGTAATTGCTTTTATAAATGTCAAATCCTCCCATTCCTCTATGTCCCTTAGAACTGAAGTATAAGGTTTTTCCATCCGTACCTAAGAAAGGACTTTCATCATCGTATTCTGTATTCAGGTAAGACCCCAGGTTTACAGGTATTCCCCATTCTCCTTTTGAATCTTTTTTACTGACATAAATATCCTGTCCTCCGAATCCTCCTGCTTTATTACTGGAGAAGAAAAGTGTTTTACCATCAGGAGTAATACTCATCGAATTTTCAATGAAGTCAGGTGTATTGATTTGCTTGCTCAATGATTTAGGCATGCCCCAATTTCCCTTGTTGTCTTTTTTGCAATAGAAAATATCGCCTTTGTATTTATCGTTGTCGATGTACAAAAACAATTCTTGTTCATCGCTAGAGATTCCAATACAGGACTCATGCAATTCACTATTTACTGGGTATGCCAGATTAACGGCTGTTGCCCACACATTTCCCGTTTTGTCTGAACGGTAGATGTCTTCAAAAAATTCGTTGTCGTTGTCTTTGTTTCCTCCGGTAGAGCCTTTTCTGCGGGAAGTAAAATAAATTTTGGAGCGGTCAGTATTTAAAATGGGACCGTAGTCCTTGAATTCGGAATTTACACCTTCACCAAGATTAAGCAGTTCTATATCCAAGGGGTTTTTGATGTAGACTTTACCGTTTTCGCATTCGTATATTTTCCGTTCGATTTTTTTCTCTTCACTGGAGTTGTCCTGCTCGCTAAAAGGCTTAGCTCCTTCTACGTTTGTAATGATTTTAGTGCGGTATAGATTGTAGTAAGATATAGCATTGTCAAATTCATAATTGAGGTGGTATGCTGTACCTATCAATAAAAGAATGTTATCAGCTACATTCGGGTTTAACTCATAAGCCTTTAAAAGATATTTTAGTGCCAGATCCTTTTGAGTGGTGCTGAGGTATGCTTTACCCGCCATAAAGTTGGCTCGTTCATTTTTGGGATTCATTTCCAATGCCTGAACATAAACTTCCAAAGCATCTTTTACATCACCAAAATTATACATTTCATCGGCTACTAAAACCAGTTGTTGATCTGCTGGAAGTTCTTGAGCATAAGATGATTGTATTACTGATCCAGTGAAAATGGACAACATACAAAAAAAGTACAATAATCTTATATTTTGAATTTTCATGGTTACGGGCTCGCCATTCCGCCAATAAAAGCAGATTTGGTTCCTATTGATACGCAAGAATAAATCATAGGTTTTACATCGGGCGATTTTAGCAGGTAACTTAATCGAGTTTTTTAATTTTTTAGTCGAGTATTTAGGTAATTAATTGTTTAAAATTATGCCTTTCCCTATCTTTCTCTTAGAATAGTAATATATGAGATTTAGTTTTTTTAGTGGTGTAATATTTTTTATCCTATTCACTGGGGGGATATGTTTAGCTCAGACTGAAGCAGACTTTATTAAAAAAGCAGATCATCTATTTAAACTCAATAAACACAAAGAGGCTTTAGATAATTATGAGAAAGCTTATGCTTTGAATCCTGATAATCTTAAAACGAATTACAGAATAGGCATTCTTTACTTGGACGGCAATTACAAGTATAAATCCCTTCCTTACCTCGAAAAGGTTTTAAACGAGGAGAAAAATCCGGAAATAGATTTTTATAAATACCTCGGTTTAGCGTATCATTTTGCTCACCGTTTTGACGAAGCGGAAGTCAACTATAAAAAATTCAGAGAACTGGCTACAGGCATAGATCTTGTCGAGAAAGCTTGGCTGGAACGTAAAATACAGGAGTGTAATAATGGTCGTCTATACATTGCCAATAAACGTAACCTGGAAATCGTAAACCTGAGCGAACAAATCAATAGCCCTTATCCTGATTATGCCCCTATTATTTCTACCAATGAATCCTGCATGATTTTTACTTCACGCCGAAAGGAGTCTGTGGGAGGTGAATTGGATGAAAACGACGACTATTACGAAGATATTTATATTTCTTATCGGGTGGATGGAGTATGGCAAAAAGCAATGAGTGTAGGTGAAAATATCAATACACCATACAACGAAGCAGGAATAGGTTTTTCAAAAAACGGAAAAGAGATATTTATCTATAACCATGACGGTGGAGGTGATATTTATTACAGTATGTTCAATCCAGATAGTTCTTTAACCAACCCACTGCCGATCAAAGGAAAAGTAAATGGTAAGCATACCTTCGAAAGTGCTGCTACTATTTCTTCAAATGGGAAAAAGTTGTTCTTTACCAGTGACAGGCCTGGCGGCTTTGGAAGCGAAGATATTTACTATGCCGATTTAATGCCTGATGGAAGTTGGGGCAAGCCGATTAATATGGGCGATAAGATCAATACTGATGAATCGGAAGAAGGACCTTTCCTTGATTTTGACGATAAGACATTGTACTTCAGTTCTACTGCACACGAAGGAATGGGAGGCTATGACATTTACAAAACGGTGTATGATAAAAAAAAGGATGAATGGTCAGAAGCAGTGAATATGGGATATCCTGTAAACTCTGCAGATGATGATTTGTTTTTTACTTTATCCGGAGACGGTTCCCATGGATATTTTTCTTCCGTTAAGCCCAATGGCTTAGGGGAGAAGGATATTTATATGATTGTCATGCCTCCTCGTGACGACAGAGAAGAATTGTTAGAGAAAATGCGTGCTATGAACTTGATTGTTCGCTCTACAAAGAAATCGGATGCAGACAGTAATACCTATGAATTGCAGATTTCTATTCGAGATGAAGAAACAGGAGAAATAATGGAAGCAGAGCTTTTGCTAAGTTCAAAAGAATTTTCAGATAGACCACCTTCCGATAAAACTTCCACAGCCTACTTGTACAATGTCAATTCAACCAAAGAACAAAAGTATACTCTTGTCGTAAAGAAAAAAGGTTTTGCCTTTGCTACGGTCAATTTC
>JACMQM010000065.1 GCA_014376985.1 Cytophagaceae bacterium
AGGAGAACTCCAGAAGGTCTAAAGACTTTTTACGATGAGGGAATTGTATTTTTACCATTGTCTACTTCCCAATTTTAATTTGCTTAATGAAAGCATGACCACAATCACACTGATACAATATATAATGTTTCTCGCATCAGCTACGCCTTTGCTCAATGCTCTGTAATGATAATCCAAGCTAAACAAGTCGATTAGGTAACCTGCATTATCCCATAGAGACAACAAGGCCAATCGATGCACACCATCGTACATCACATAGCAGAGAATCAAACAAGTGATGAAGGAAACAATCTGATTGGTCGATAATAGAGAACAGAAAATACCAACGGAAACAAACACTGCTCCTACTAAGAGTAACCCAATATAAGAACTAAATACAGCAGCGGTATCAATGTTGCCAACAGGATTACCTAAACTATAAACCGAATAATAATAAATCAATGTCGGCAACAAAGCGAACACCACAAGTAGTAAACCGGCCAGGTATTTACCAATGATCAAATCCCAATCTGTAATCGGTTTTGTCAATAAGAGTTCTAATGTACCGTCTTTCTTTTCTTCTGCGAAGGAACGCATGGTAATAGCCGGAACTAAAAACAGAAATGCAATCGGCCCAAAGGAAAACAAACTATCCAATTCAGCGAATCCATAATCCAGCACACTACTTTCCGGAAATACCCAGGTATACAAACCAATGAAGGTTAGAAATACCAGGATCACCAGGTAAGCGATCAGGGCGTGGATAAAATGAAAAAACTCTTTCTTTAATATGGCTAACATAATGTTCTAACTATTCGATGTCAACATTCGGAAGATGCTTTCCAAATTTTGTTCTATTTGTTTCATTTCCGCTAATTGAAGATTATGCGTGCTTGCATAACGAATAACAGCTTCCTGTAAATTGGTACCCGGTTGATAAAACAACATCACTGATCCGTCCGGTTGCAGCTGCATGGAAGTGATACCAGCTATCGATTTTAAAGAAGTAACGTCTACTGGTGAATTGAAACGCACATACAAACAAGCCACTTCATTCAATTTTAACAATTCTTTTACTGAAGAGTTGGCGACTAATTTACCATTATTGATGATGACTACCTGATCACAAATGGCTTCTACTTCCTGTAAAATATGAGAAGAAAAAATAACGATTTTATCTCTTCCCAATTCTTTAATCAGCTTTCTGATTTCTATAATTTGATTAGGATCTAGTCCGTTAGTCGGCTCATCCAAAATCAAAACTTCTGGATCATGCAACAAGGTCTGTGCTATACCTACACGTTGGCGATATCCCTTAGATAAAGTCCCGATTTTTTTATTTTGTTCAGTCGTTAAACCACAAAGGCCTACTACTTGTTTAACACGCGTTATTGAATGACGCCCTAATTGATGCAAGGAAGCAATGAATAGCAGGTATTCGTGCACATACATGTCGAGGTACAACGGGTTGTGTTCTGGGAGATAGCCAATTCTGCGTTTGACTTCCAGTGGATGTGCCACTACATCGTAACCACATACAGTAATTGTACCGGAGGTCGGTGGGATAAAACTGGTCACGATTTTCATCGTCGTCGATTTACCTGCACCATTCGGCCCAAGAAAACCTGTGATTTTGCCTTTAATTGCAGAAAACGAAATGTGATCTACAGCCACTTGCTGACCAAAAACTTTTGTTAACTCTTTTACCTCTACGGACACGTTTGGAGTGTTTATCTATCCTCACAAAAATGCGTATTAAAATTGAAAAAATCATTCAAAAAATGGAGAATAATCCGTAAAATTAAGAGTTGTTTTGCTACTAATATTATATTTATTAAACCATAAGATTTATTCCATGAAAAAAATCAATCAAATCGTCCTTGGCATTGCACTTTTAACAGCCTTAGCATTCACCTCCTCTTGCAAAAAAACAGCGGATCCTGGACCTGCTGGAGCAGACGGAAAAGATGGCAACCTTTTTCCTTACAAACAAATAGGCACGACATTAAATCTATCTGGTAATTTCAATTCAGATAATGCCTCATTTAACAAACTAATCAGCTTGCCTTTCTTTTCGGCATTAGATGAAAATCGTGTGACAAGTATTTATCCCGCAGCCGTACTGAGAACGACAGGTACTGTCAGAACAAACGGAAATGGTAAAAATGACGATTTCTATATTGTCAGATATGATAGCTTAAGCAACTCTACGTTGTTTTTTGATATCAATTACAATAGTATCAATGAAATCTATGTGAATGCGTTCCACTTTAATGTAAAAACTAATATTGCTGACACAAGCTACAAAAAAGTATACAGCACCTTCTCCGCTGGATTTGGTAGAGTGAGCGGACCCAACGATCAGGAAAGAAACTTAAATCAAAATGATTTGACAACCAACGGGAATTCATTTGCCATCTCCAACTGGAATTATAACGCTATTACTAAAGTATTAAGTTTTGATTATGCGGGTATACTTTCAGGATCATACAACTCTACAGGAAATAACCTGACTATTTCAGGAAAAGTGAAAGCAAGTTTAAAAGACGAGTCTTTAAGAACAGCTCAATAAAAAAAATCTATTTGCATAAAAAAGGCATGACCAACATCATGCCTTTTTTTATTGGATTACTTTCTTAAAATAGAATGAGCCAATCGGTTTGCCTATATTCTCAGAACACTAGTTAGGTTTAAGCGATAAGTAATCAGTGATCAAAAAAACGTCTATTGTGTAATTTAAAGTGTATTTCATGAATTATGCAGAGGTCTTGCTTTACCAAACGACTTGTTATAAAGGAATAAAACTAATCACTGACAACTGACCACTACTTATTGTGGCAGGTGAATTAAATCACCCCTTCTATTTTAAAATAACCCTTTCGACAAGAAAAATACATCGATTAGTAAAGTCAGTAAACAAACTATAATTCCTTTTTTTTCAATACCATCGTATTG
>JACMQM010000066.1 GCA_014376985.1 Cytophagaceae bacterium
GCAGCCACCAGGATTGCATCAGCGCATTAAGCATTTAAAGAGTCCTAAAGGTTTGGCATATAAAGAATATATGGGCTTTATTAGAACCCATTTCCCAAAACATGTACCGCTTGTCTTCACTAAGATCTGGCTTAAAACGCTGTTCCCTGTGCTTTGGCAGAAAATGAAATAGGGGTAACGGACAACTTAACGGCTATCAATTTTGTCGTTCCATTGGAAGTTGCGCTTGAGACGAAGAGGGCGCATAAGACATGGTTACGATATGATGGAAAGGTACGCAGCTGTTGTAAATGGCTAACAATTTAATTGCATTTATTTCTGAAGTGTAGTTCTGCTCGTAACTTGCTCTTGCATTTTGACGAAACCGCGATTTTAAGATAACTGGTGATGTATAAAATTCTTCTACCCTACTCCTCAATTCATCGGCATTTCCTGGTTCAAATAACAAACCATTTACTTGGTTCGTTACAATAACTTTCATATTTCCCAAGTAAGAAGTAATTACAGGGACAGCTTTTGCAAAAGCCTCAACAATCGTCATTCCGAAGGTCTCATACCAAATTGAGGGAAAAATCAGTGCCTCAGCATCATCCAGCAGGCAACTAACCTCTTCCCTTGACTGCTGACCCAAATATTCAATATTGCTGTTTCTCTGCGCATATTCTTCTACTACAGACTGCAATGGTCCAATGCCAGCTATTTTGAGCCATATTGAACTATCTTCGAATGCTTTTAATAAAGTATAAACTCCTTTTTCCTCCGTTAAGCGGCCAATAAATAAAAAGAATGTATCCTTCTTAGGTCGCATCGAGACCTTGGTATCTAATAGGTAATTAGGTTTAATCACACATTTACTTTCATCTACTCCAAAAGTCGAAACCAAAAATAACTGTTTGCTGTGAGGGTTAAGGAATATAAATTTATCGACTAAATCGTAGGTATGAATTTTCTTGTGAATGTAAGTAGAAAAAGCCAGCCAGAATGTGATTAGTATTGAGTTTTGATAAACGCCTTTCCTTACTGCAGACCAGGGAAATTTACCTGCTAAAGAATCTAAAAATAGACTTCCCTTGTAAAATAAACTAGCAGAAGGACAAAGTAGGCGATAATTGTGAATGGTCATTACCATCGGGATTTTTGCGCTACGGATAGCATAAATTACGGATGCCGATGCCGCAAAATGAAGATTGTGAATATGAACAATATCAGGCTGAAACTCTTTGACCTTTGCCTTAGTTTTCCTGTAAGAAAATGGATTAAAAGGCATTAATAAAAGTTTACATAAACCTCGGTCTTTGTTATCGAAAGCCAATAATTCAACCTCGTGGCCCAAACTTGTTAGAAGATCCATTTCGTTCTGTAAAACAGCATCTTCTCCGCCAGGAAGCCGGTAATAAGTATGGATAAATAGTATTCTCATGATGCCACTTTTTTGATACTGTTGGTAAGCTTTATAAACTCGTTTCGAAGTTTTCGAACTACCAATGTTTGGTAGTTATAGGGACGCTTGATCTGTGCCTGAAGAGCAGGCATGATATAATCTGACTTGGAAAAATTAAATACTCTTTTTATTCCTTTGTCTATTGGCGTAATGAGATAATTAACTCCTGTGGTGTTCGTCGATTCTTCGTCAAAGCCAATATTACTTACTTTGGAAAGCATTGGATAGATAACTTTCAATCTGTTTTCTGCTACATGTGTCTGCATCTGGATGTCCCATGTAGAGATTTTTCCGTTAATCTGCTTCACTAGCATCCGAACAAGGTCATGACCTTCTGCATTCAAACGCTTATTAAATCCTGGAGATGTTGTCATTAAATGTCGCAACTCCTCGTCGTCCCAAATTACATTTGTGAAGCGATCGCCCCACCCAGCCCAGCCATAGGAGCAAAAACGTTTATAGACAATGGTATCATACGGATAATTTTCAGCCTTTATAGGGAATACATAAGCTGTGACACAAAATACCGATTTATCATCTTTATAAAATTCTAAAGCATCGGTCAGATATTTAATGTAATTCGGGCTAACAATTAGATCATCTTCTACTATTATAAAGCGTTCGTAATTCTCAGTTAAAAAGGTTAATCCTGTCCTGAAGTTAGGCCCGGTACTCAAATTTTTCTCTCTGTAATGTTTGATGACAGATTTGAAACCCGTTAAATTATCAATGTAATTGCGGACCTCATGGATGTTTTGTGTATCTGCCTCTTTTTTAGGCCCATCACTAAAAAAGATGATGTTCATCGAAGAACATTCTGGATTCTTCATCAACGCCTCAATACAACGTCTTAGCTTAGTTACTCTATTATAGCAAAATACACCTACAATGACCGACTTTTCCATATTCAATTTTTCTTAAAAGGCTATTTTTATATTCTAATAAATTGATTAATACTAACTTGTTTTTTCAGGTAAAGGATTCCGAAAATGTATTTTCGAGAAAGGTTTGACGACGTAGCTAATTGAGCTTGATCTTTAGTACAGAATAAATATAAATGGGGCCATAGTAGAGGTAGCGTTTCCACATTTTTATTGGATTGGTTAGTAATCTTCCAAGCCACTCCAATTTGTATTTTATAAATAGGTCATTCGGACGTTTAACCGTGTCTGAATAGAAATCAAAGACAGCACCAATAGCGCAAATTATTTTTACATCAAGTTTAGACTTAAATTGTTGAGACAATTTCTCCTGTTTAGGTGCGGTCAGCCCGATAAACAAAGCGTCTGGTGCAAATGAATTGATCGCATCTATCATTTCATTATTTTCGGCTTCACTAAAAACAGGTTTGAATGGAGGAGCAAAGTAGCCCATTTCTATATTTGGATATTCTCTTCGAATTTTAGCCTGGATTCTTTTGAGTGTTTCGGTAGAAGCCCCCAAATAAAAACACCTCCCGTTTTTTTGATTTAACCTTTTAAGCAGGTGCATATGTACCTCTGTGCCCGAAATCTTATTTAGCTTCCTGCCTGTTAAGAATCGTTCAGCAAGCACTACTCCTTCTCCGTCCGGTAAGAGGATGTCAGAACCCTGTAGTGCAGCCTTAAATTCTAAATCTTCCTTGGCTATGCAGTAAGAATATTGATTTATGGTGTTAATTGTGGTCTTTGACTCCAGAGAAATTTCCTTCAATTCGCCAGCGTACAAATTGTAGTCTAACCCATTAGCCCCAGTGGTAAATAAACTTTTCATAATCCCCGTAATTCCATACATCACTATTGATGTGTGTGATATTACGTTCAGATTTGGGAGAAAGATTGCTGTAAATTACGGTTGTTACCAATATGTATTCTTAACTATCACATTATCAGATTTATATAGGTTAAGTGAGAAGTATTGTGATCATTTGAATGCTCACTTTTTACCACAATACAAGTTTTATTAATTAAAAAGTCATAAAACTGTTTATCATATAAATA
>JACMQM010000067.1 GCA_014376985.1 Cytophagaceae bacterium
AATTGATACCTACTGCACAGGAGTTTGTTGAATTGCCGAAAGGAGCAGGCCCAAGGCATTTGACATTTCATGCGAATGGTAAGTTTGCTTATGTGATCAATGAATTGTCTAATTCGATTCACACCTTGTCTTATGATGCGATAAACGGGAAGCTTACCATTGTCTCAGAAATCACAACGCTGCCGGCTGACTTCAAAGGCACGAGTTACTGCGCAGACATTCACATTCATCCCAATGGAAAATATCTTTATGGATCCAATCGTGGAGACAATAGCATTGCGGCTTATCGCATAGATCCTGCAACAGGGCAGCTTTTTCTTATCAATATAGAATCAACAGAAGGAGGGTATCCAAGAAACTTCGTCATCAGTGCGGATGGAAAATTCTTGTATGCGGCTAATCAAAACTCCAATACCATTACCCACATGAAGATCAATTCCACTACCGGTGAATTACAATCCGAGCACATTGTAACGGAAGTAAAAACACCGGTGTGTATGGAGTTTTTCGGTAAACCATAAAATAAATTACCCACAGTATAAAAAAGGATGAGCTGCAAGGCTCGTCCTTTTTTATATAAGTGCTCTGTAAGCCTTTATGTACGGCACCTCTCATTTTTTTAGGGGAGAGAATCGCAGCCAAATTACCCTGCTAGGGGTATTGATGACTCTCGTGTGACAAGGTACTTTTGCCTCCTAGATGATTTATCAACTTTGTGCTATGAAAACATTTTCACTCTCTTTTATGATGCTTTGTGCCTTTTTTATCCGCGCTCAGGCGCAGACTGAAACGGGTAACATAAAAGGCAAAGTCGTTGACAGCGAAGGACTCGCTTTTCATGGCGCCACAGTAAACGTTAAAGGTTATGCTTTGGGAGCATCAACCGATGAAAACGGTGTTTACGAACTGATTAATATTTCTGTCGGTCATGTAACACTGTTGATCGCCAATGTGGGACATGAATCATTTGAAAAAGCGGTAACCGTAGAAGCAGTTACTACAGCGAATGCCGGAAATGCGTCGCTTAAGGACTTAGCGCTAGATCACCATGAAGTAACTGTCGAAGGAAGAAGATCCTATAAGATTGACGATGTTTCGCCAACCTTGCGTTTGCAAACATCAATTTTGGAAGTTCCTCAAAACATTCAGGTCATCAACAGTCAGGTATTGACCGATCAGCAAATATTCGATATGATGGACGGCGTTACGCGTAACGTCAGTGGTGCGGTGAAACAAGAGCACTGGGAAAATTATGCATTGATTTATGTAAGAGTTTCTCAAATCAATCCCTTCAGAAAACGGAATGAATACTCAGATGCCATGAGGCCCTTTGGCGGAAGACATGTCCATGGTAGACAAAATAGAATTTGTAAAAGGACCAGCCAGATTCATGATGGCAAACGGCGACCCTGCAGGTCTGTACAACATCGTGACAAAGAAACCTACAGGCAGTAACAGAGGCGAAGCGACACTTACGTTAGGTAGTTTTCAAACCTATAGAGGCACGTTGGATCTGGATCGTAAAATTACAAAAGATGGCAATTTGTCTTATCGTCTAAACCTGATGGGCCAGTTAAAAGGCACTCAACGTCCCACTGAATTCAATAACCGTTACTCTATTGTGCCGGTACTTAAATACCAATTAAGCAAAAGTACATCCGTTACAGCAGAGTATACTTTACAATACATGCAGCTGCCTCCTTTTGGATCAGCGTACTCTTTCTCTAACAGAGGATACAAAGACTTGCCCAACACTTTCACCAGTCTTGATCCGCGTCTTTCTCCAACTAATATTAAAGATCAAAGCATATTTGTAACGCTTAACCATGACATCAACAAGAACTGGAAAGTTACTGGTCAATTAGCCTATCTGAATTATAAACAAACAGGATCATCGATATGGCCTATGTCTGATTTTGCGTCAGGAAATGACAGTATATTGAATCGCGGTATTAGCATATGGGACGCATTAGGAGAAAATAAACAAGGACAGTTTTTTGTCAATGGTAAGTTTAAAACTGGTTTCATCACGCATAAAGTTTTGGTGGGTATAGATGTCTATGATAAACAAAATTATGCCGACTTTTCGCAAAACTACGCATTAGATCCTTTGAATATTTATATCATGGAGCCCGCTCCTACAAAGGCGCTTCCTCAATTTGACAGATCAATAGATATCAGAGCACGTGGAAAAAATATATGGCATTACTTCTACCGGTCTATATGGCCAGGATGAGTTGTCTGCATTGGATAACGCAATACGACTTACCGCAGCCTTGCGTTATACAGAAGCGAAAAGCATTGATGCTTACACTATAGGAGATGCAGACGATAAACAAATTACACCAAGAATTGGTCTGAGTGTTTCCATTACAAGGAACACTACGATTTACGGTTTATACGACAAAGCATTTATCCCTCAGCCAGGTGCCGATTTTTATGGCAACAGATTCCGTCCGATTACAGAAGATAACATAGAGGCCGGTATTAAGAAAGATTGGTTCGATGAACGCTGGAATACTTCAGTATCTGTATATCAATTGACAAAAAACGGTGCGATCACTTCAGATCTTGCTCACCCATTCATGAGCATTCAGTTGGATGGACAAACCAAATCCAAAGGAGTGGAGTTTGATTTAAGAGGTGAAGTAGCCAGAGGTTTAAATTTGATTTTGAACTATGCTTACCAGGATTTTAAAGTTAGCAAACACGAAAATGCTGCATTTGTGGGCGTCGCTACTCCGGGCTCTGTTAGTCATGTGGCGGCTGGCTGGTTGTCTTATGAGTTCCAGGCTTCAGCATTGAAAGCTGTTGGCTTATCATTGGGTTATACTTACCAGGCCGATCGTTCGGCATGTTATTCATTCGGTGGCGAGAAATTTTCTTTGCCTGATTATTTTAAATTGGATGGTGCAATTTCATGACAGAATGAGAAATTCCGTGCAGCGTTGAACGTGAATAATATTTTGAATGAATACCTGTATGCAGGTGCACCATATGGTGGTTATTATTACTGGCAAGCGGAAGCTGGTAGAAGTATAAGAGCAAGCATGGCTTATAAGTTTTAATTTTTGTGAGTTGTTAACAACAAAAGCCCTGTTGTATGTCAGGGCTTTTGTTTTATAAAGCTTTTGTAATCGAAAATATTTTTACGCGGAACTATATAAAGAAAAAAAGCATTGAGTAGCTGTAAGACGCTCGTCTTGCACTCAGTCTTTCATTTTGTTTCTTTCCATGTCACATACCATAAAACTCAGTGTCTTAGATCAATCGCCCATTCGTAGGGGAGGAACAGCGGTGCAGGCATTAAAAGAATCTGTTCAATTAGCAAAATTGGCAGACCGCCTGGGCTATACACGTTATTGGGTTTCAGAACATCACAACACAACAAGTCTTGCCGGTTCTACACCGGAAGTTTTGATTGCTCACTTGGCTGGCGAAACAGAGCATTTGAGGGTAGGTTCGGGAGGTGTTATGCTCCCCAATCACAGCGCATTGAAAGTCGCGGAGAATTTCAGGATGTTGGAAGCTCTATTTCCAGGTCGCATAGACTTAGGCATAGGGCGGGCTCCAGGCACCGATCGTATCACTGCTTCAATCTTAAATCCTTCCAATCGATTTAAAGAAGATGATTTATTGCAGCAACTGATCGATCTGCAAGATTATTTATACGATACAAATTCTCCTGGCGCATCACATCAAAACGTGCGTGCGATTCCTGTTACAGATACTGCTCCTGACCTGTGGATGTTGACTTCCAGCGGAGAAAGCGGAGTCATTGCGGCACATTTTGGAATGGGTGTTTCGTTTGCACATTTTATTAATCCTGTCGGTGGTCCGCAAATGATCAGGGCTTACAAAACACGCTTTACGCCATCTGAACAATTAAAAAAACCTCAGGCCAGTGTCGGTATTTTTGTATTCTGTTCAGAAGACGAAGTAAAAGTAAAGCAAACGCAAGCAGTAATGGATTGGCAGTTGGTGAACATTGGTAAAGGTATCTCCAATGGATTTCCTTCCTACGAAGACATTTGTTCTACAATTTATTCCGAATCAGAACTTCAAATGATTCAATACAACCGTCAACGCATGGTGGTAGGAATACCAGAGGTAGTGAAAGAAAAATTGACTACACTCGCTATTGAATATGATGTAGATGAAATTGTGATTGCAACGATTACCTATGATTTTGCTGATCGATTAAAATCCTATGAATTGTTGGCCGAGCTATTTGAATTGAAGAAACAATAGGATGTTCAGGGGTTCTAAAACTAGATTTTGAAATAAAGAAAGGACAGTCTGTGGGTGATGTTTTGCACGTCTTTCTATTTAAATAGCCATTTTTTAGACTGTATTTTTGATTCGAATAGAGGCTTGCACAAAGTACCTCTCAAATTCTCCAATTGGGAGTACAATTCCCCGTCTTTTTTGCTAAAACCTTTAAAAATCGCAGCTGATACTTGGTCCGGCGTTTGCCGTATAAACAGCATCACCATTCTTGAACTCATATGAAAAGTTTACTTGTATTATTGCTCGTTCCCTTTTTTATGACACAAACATCTACTGTTGAAGTAGTAAAATGGGAAGGTTTAGAGAAAGCATTAAATAACAAAAACGGAAAAATCAAGATCGTTAACTTCTGGATTACAGGTTGCAAAACATGTGTAGAAGAACTGCCGCAGTTTGAGCAATTGCACCGCAGTTTTGGAAGCCAGGTAGAAGTAATTTTGGTCAATTTGGACAAAGAATCTATAGAGGAAACTAAGGTCAATCCGGTATTGGAAAAAAATAGAATTACAGCGAAAGTTTTTTTGCTGAACGAACCAGATCAGAACAGCTGGATTGGAAAAGTAGAACCTTCTTGGTCAGGAGCAATTCCTGCTACTGTAATTATAGACCAAAACAATAATCGTCGTTTGTATGAGAAAGTTTTAACCTATGCCGAATTGGTAAAAATTATACACGACATTCATAAGCCTTAATCATATGACACGCATTGCCATTTTCATTATGCTGGTGTTGATTTCCATCAATGCAGCCTTTATCATCTACGCTTACAAGCTGGAAGATGAAATCAAAGATGTAAATCTTCCTAATGTAGACGGCAAAATGGTAAGTCTTGAGGATTATCCAAAGGCAAAAGGATTCATCATTGTCTTTACCTGCAACCATTGCCCTTACGCGAAAGCCTACGAAGAGCGCATCATTCAATTGAACGAGAAGTATGCTTCTTCTTACCCGGTGATCGCCATCAATTCAAACGATGGAGTCGCTTATCCTGACGATAGCTTTGAAGCGATGAAGAAAAGATCTGCGCAAAAGAAATATCGTTTTGTATACCTTCACGATGAATCGCAAGCTGTCGCACGCATTTTTGGAGCTGCCAAAACACCTCATGTTTATTTGATCCATAAGGAGCAGGATAAAAATGTCATTAAATATGTTGGAGCCATTGATGACAATTATTCGGATGAAACTGCCGTTAAAAAACATTACGTTGAAGAGGCCATTGCGGCTTTAAACAAAGGTGAGAAAGTAATTATTAAGGAGACTAAGGCAATAGGTTGTTCCATCAAATGGAAATAGCTTTTTGTGGCACGGAAATATAACTATATTTGCCTAGCCGAAGCCTTTTGAATGTAGCGAAAGCGCATTCATTTAAAGGCAATACAGCGTTTTCTCGTACATGACCAACAAAAAAAATAAAGCATTACGTATCTTGGTCAAAACAATCATAGGATTGTTGGTTGCAGTCGTTATGCTTTTTGTAATAGTTTGGGCAGTATTGAAAATCCCTGCGGTGCAGAATTTTTTGGTAGACAAAGTTACTTCCTACGTCAGTAAGAAAACACATACACGTGTTGAGTTGGCCTACATTGATTTAGAATTTCCAAAATCAATTGTTTTACAAGGAATTTTTTTAGACGACAAGAATAAAGACACTTTACTTTCGGTTGCTGAAATAAAAGTTGACATCAGCATGTTAGCTCTGTTGAACCATACGGTATCTGTTCAACAATTGAGTTTGAATAATGCTTATGGAAGACTAAGCAGAACAGTAAATGATTCCACGTTTAACTTTCAGTTTTTGATCGATGCTTTCAGCACTGGTAATAAAAAAAATAAAAAACCTACGGTTACAGATACTACTACTACAGATTGGACAATTAAAGCGGACAATGTATCCTTACGTAACTGCCGATTTCATATGGACGACTCCTACAGTGGAATGTTTTTGCATTCTGCAGTAAAGGAAGCAGATATAGAATTAAATAAATTGGATCTGGCGGCTCAATCTGTAAGTGCAGGAGATGTAAGAGTGCTCGGCTCAACAACAACCATTGAACAAACTAAATTATCTACCGATACTACCACATCAGAAGGGCAAGGCTGGGATAAAGTTTCAGCGGAATCGGTCAGTATTGAGCAATCTGTTTTTAGTTATGAAGATCCTTTGTCCTGCATGAGCATTTTTGCAAAAGTGGGAAGTTTTAATTTGGGTCCTTCTACGCTGAGTTTGATTACACAAACGATAGTAGCCAGTGGATTGAAATTGGACAACAGTATTTCTTCCATACAATTGGAAAGAGATGCTTCAACTCCGGAATTGACAGCAGTGGAAGTGGTGGCAACTCCGGCAAAATACTGGGACATTTCATTGGACGAAGCGGAACTGGATAACAATACCTTCAAGCTCGACTTTACCAATGTTGCTGTCATAGCTCATGGTGTGGATTGGAATCATTTGTATGTAAAAGGTATCGGAGCAGAAATAAACAAGGCGCTGTATAATGGTCCTGTAATGAAAGCGACAATTGAAAAACTGGTTGCTCAGGATAGAAGTGGATTAGGTATTCGCGCCTTAAAGACTATCTTTTCAATGGATCCGCACCAAATTGAATTGAAGGATTTGTTCTTGCAAACCAATTATTCCACCATTGGACAGCAAGTGCACTTACAATTCGCCAGTCTGAATCAATTGGCGAATACACTGCAGATTAATTGCAACATGGTTGATAATCATTTGGCCGTTGAGGATTTATTATTGCTTCAGCCGGATCTTCGTCAACAAGATATTATTAGTAAGAACGCAAAGGAAATCATTCACTTCACACTGAAAGCAAAAGGTAATACGGAAAGTTTAGCCTTGCGCCAATTGACCATTGCTGCTGCTACACGTACCATGGTTAGCGTAAGTGGAACAGTAAAACATGTGACAGCCCCCCAGCGACTTTTCATGGATTTGAAGATTGGCAAAATTCAGTCCGGCAAAAAAGACATTATAACTTTAGTGCCGGATTCACTTTTACCGGTAGCTATTGAAATTCCGGATTCAATTTTAATTACAGGAAATTACAAAGGAACATTAAGCGATTTCAAAACACAGTTAGACGCGAAGACTTCTTTCGGCGAAGTGAGCGTTGATGCGTTAATGAATAACCTTCAAAACGATTTCCTACAGTATAACATCGCCTTGAAAACGACAGATTTTCAATTGGGAAATCTGTTAAAGCAAACATCGGTAGGGAAATTATCCGGAAGCTTTACCGCAAATGGTGGAGGTAAGCAATTAGAAGGCATACGTGCAAAAGTGGAAGCAGATGTTAGCAAAGTAGAGTTGAATAAATACGCTTACAGAAACATTACCATGAAGGGTTCTCTGGATACAGGAGTCATCAACATGAAAGGCGCTGTTCGTGATTCTAATCTTCATGCAGAATTAATATGCAAAGTAAACCTCAACAAAGCACAGGAGTCTTATGACATTAAATTAAATCTTAAAGGAATGGACTTCGGAGCGTTGGGCTTGACCAATGATCACATACAAATGAGCGCTAACGGAGAGATTTTATTCAAAGGCAATTCTTCAAAGAATTTAAATGGACACCTTGCCATACGGGATATTTTATTGATCAAGAATACAAAAGAATACAGAATAGATTCACTAGTATTCGCTTCACTCAATGAAGAGGATCATTCAGAAGCCATCTTAAACAGTTCTATGATTGCTGCCAGTTTCAAAGGCAACATAGATTTACTGTCCATTGTGCCTGCTATAGAAAAACAAATTGACCGTTATTTTGATTTTATACCGGGTGTCGAAAAAGAAGAAACTCAACCACAGCAATTTAGTTTTGAATTACAGGTCAATGATTCTCCGGTTTTACGGGAAGTAATTTTTCCTGACCTGACTTCTTATGAAACCATTCATGTGTTAGGAGGATTTAACAGTGACTCTGCGCACTTATGGCTGAATGTAGATTTACCACAACTTGTCTACAAAGAATTGTCCGTTCAGCAGTTTAAGTTTGAAATAAACTCGGACATTAAAAACTTAAATTATAAGACGGGATGGGAGTTGTTCAAAAGCGGAGACATCGCGATTCAGCAAACCGTGTTGTCTGGAAACATAGCAAACGATAAAGTGTCCATTGATCTGACAATTAAGGATGCAGAACAAATGGAGAAGTTAGTTTTGCATTCTCAATTAGCTAGATACAATGACCTATACTATCGATTCCGAATATTGAAGGATGGATTAACCTTGCAGGGTAACGCTTGGGAAGTGAATGTTAAAAACTATATTGAATTTGGAAAAAAACATTTGTACGTCAATCAGATGCATTGGAGTTTCCAGACACAATCTATCAGTGCGCAATCAGACAGTATGCATTTAGGCATTCGTTTCAAGGAATTCAACCTTCATACTATAGCACAGGTAGCAGAGCAGGATGATTCGTTGGTGCAAGGAATATTAAATGGTGACATTAAGTTGAAAGACTTATATCATAAACCGGCTTTTACCTCAGATTTGAAATTAACGAACCTTGCTTACAAACAATCTAAAATCGGCAACCTGGATTTGCAAGCAGATAATCTGACAGAAGATCGCTACAGTATGAAAGCAATTCTTACAGGCATGAAAAATAGGGTCTCTATATCCGGTTATTATGCGGCGAAAGAAACCAATACGCTTAATTTTTCTGTCGACATCGATTCTTTAAGATTAGCGTCCATTGAATCATTCAGCGCTGGTCAGATTTCAGACAGCAGAGGAGTAGTCAGCGGCAATATCAAACTAACCGGTTCTTTAAAAGAACCGGTAATGAACGGGAAAGTAGAATTCATAAATGTTGGAACCAAAATCACTTATTTAAATGAATACGTGACGATAGACGATGAAACGTTGATGCTTAAGCCAGGTGGTGCGTATTTCAAATCGTTTGACCTCAAAGATTCACAAGGCAATTTAGCAACAATCAATGGAGCGGTACTATTAAAATCATTTTCCGATCCTACATTTGATCTAAAAATCACGACGAATGATTTCATGGTATTGAATACAACGGAAATAAACAATAAGTTTTATTACGGAAGGATCTACTTAGACAGTAAAATTAATGTTAAAGGAACGCCACAGTTACCCGTTATCACAGCAGATTTGAAAATAGAAAAAGGAAGTCATTTTTCCTTTGCCGTTCCAGAATCTCAAGTGAGTACTGATAGAGGAGAAGGGATTGTAGTGTTTATAAAAGATTCCACTTATTTTGATCAAATCATGCTTCGTCAACAAGGTATTGCAGGTGCGGATAAGATTAGAGGTATTTCCCTTAAAGCAAAGGTTTCGGTAGATCGAAATACATCTTTTACTTTATTGGTTGATCCGTATTCTGGAGATTCATTGCAGGTAAAAGGAAAAGCGGATTTGGTTTTTTCATTGGACCCCAGTGGCGACATGGGCTTATCCGGAAGTTATGTGATTTCAGATGGAAGTTACAAAGCGACCTTGGAAGGATTTGTGGCAAAGGAATTCAAGATTATTAAAGGAAGTAGAATCGATTGGTATGGTGATGTATTAGATGCTAAAGTAAACGTGACAGCGCGTTACGATACGCGAGCTAAGCCGACTTCGTTGATGAGCATAGGTTCCGGTCTCACACCGACTGAAGCAGCAGCTTATTCTCAACCTTTGCCATTTTACATTTACTTGATGATGAAAGGCGATTTGTTGCAGCCGCAAATTAGCTTTAAGCTGGATATGCCAGAGAGTCAAAAAGGTGCAGGTGGCGGAGCAGTATATGGGAAACTCAACACGATTAATTCAGATGAAGCGGAGTTAAACAAACAAGTGTTTTCGTTATTAGTCTTTAATAGTTTCATGGCTTCTTCCAATGCCTCCGCCGGATCTGATGCTTCAGATTTTGCACGCAGCAGTGTGAGTCGTTTGATGAGTGATCAGTTGAATAAACTCTCTGCACAGTACATAAAAGGCGTAGAAGTGGATGTAGACCTGGTTTCTTACAATCAAAACGATGTGGCTACCAATCAGAAGCAGGGGAATACACAATTACAGGTTGGAGTAAAAAAAACTTTGTTTGATGATCGGTTGAGTGTGCAGGTCGGTGGAAATGTGATGCTGGAAGGACAACAAAACACAACAGGCCCCACTACTACCAATAGCGCCCAAAATATCACAGGAGATGTAGTGGTCGAGTATAAGTTTACAAAAAGTGGTCGCTATAAATTAAAGGGTTTTCGATTGAATCAAATGGACGGTGTCACTAACGGTATCATTGTACAGACTGGAGTTGGCGTAGTTTATACAAGAGATTATAATCGTACCCGTGATTTGTTTCAAAAACCAAAAAAGAAAAAGAAGAAACAGAATCCGGACGAAGTGGAACAGAGACCAGACGTGTTGGAAGACTAGATGAAAGCAGTGAATTATTTTTATATAATAACCATCGCCCTGTTGGTATTCAGTTGTAAAGCTACGAAGTATGTGCCCGAAGGAGATCATTTGTACATGGGCGCAGAAATAAATTTTCAATCTACTGAAAAGAAAAGCGATATCAGGAGACTTCGAAACAATTTGGAAAAGGATATCAAGCCTAGAACAAATAAAAGAATTTTAGGTCTACCGCTCAAGTTGGGTATCTACAACTTTCTAGGTACGCCAAAAAAACAAAAAGGAATAAAGTATAAATTGCGCCGCAAATTAGGTGAGGCCCCAGTACTTTATTCTAAGGTTAATCCTCTGTTTTCAGTAGAAGTGTTGCAGTCTGATTTATACAATCGGGGATTTTTTGATCCTAAAGTGACTCATAGTGTTATTATTGATGAGAAAAATAAAAAAGTAAAAGTTATTTATACTATCCATACCGGTCGTTCATACCGTATCAATGATTATAGAATGACAGTTCCTGATTCCGCAATAAATAAAATCATTGCGGAATTTGCGGATGAAACATTGATTAAGAAAGGAAAACAATACAACCTGGAGCGATTAAAGTCTGAGCGTGCGAGACTTGATAAAACATTAAAGAATAATGGATATTACCATTTCAATGCAGATTATTTTTCTTTCGAAGTAGATACCGTAGGTAGCGATGCTACAGTCAATGTAAAGTTAAAACTCAAACCTGCGGTTCCTGAAAAAGCAATGCTTCGCTATAAGATGAAGGAAGTATATGTTTTTATAGACAGCATCAGTTCCAGAAGAAACGACATTGACTTGTCAGATACGGTTCATTTAGAAGACGTAACATTAAGTGTAGGCCAGGATCTGCGTGCTTCTGCTGTTGTAAGGTATGTATACTTGAAGAAAGACGATTATTATTCCAGAGAGAACCAGCAGCTTTCCGTCAACCGGTTGATGGGTATGGATTTGTTTAAGTATGTGGATGCTCATATAGAAGAAACAGATTCAGCGAAACTTTATGCTTTTCTTTACCTGTCACCGCTCAAGAAGAAATCATTGAGTGCGGAACTAGATCTTGTGACAAAATCCAATAACTTTTCCGGGCCTGGAGTAATATTGAGTTTTTTGAACAGGAATGTTTTTAAAGGAGCAGAGCATCTTACGGTTAACTTACACGGATCTGTGGAAACACAATTTAATGGCGAGTTCAAAGGCTTGTACACCTATGAAATTGGGCCTTCCGTTAAATTAGCAGTACCACACTTTATACTGCCTTTCCGCGTCAAAGCATTCAGCTTATTTACTCCACAGACAATATTCACTGCCGATTATAATTTTACCCGAAGGGTTAATTATTTCGATTTGACATCTCTTCGCTTCGGTTTTGGATACAGCTGGAAAGAAAGCCTTGCTAAGACACATGAATTGATGCCGTTGAATATTAATTTATTCAGAATCAGAAATGTGAGCGATTATTTCATGTCGTTCATAGAAACGAATGAGGGTTTACGTCGCAAGTATGAAGATCAATTGATTGCAGGCATTACTTATTCTTATACCTACAACGAGCAGGTATATCCCGAAAAGAAAAATCAGTTCTACATCAATTTCAGCGCAGACATCTCGGGTAATACGGTGGCTTTGTTAAGCGATGCTATAGGGGAAGAAAGAAGTGCAAATGGTACACAAACATTTTTAGGTATTGCCTATTCTCAATATGGTAAAGTTGGAATAGACATTCGCAATTATTTAAAACTCACAAATAAAACACAATTTGCAGCGCACATGATAGTGGGTGTAGGGGTGCCGTATGGAAATTCTGAAGCATTGCCCTTTATTAAAAGTTATTTTTCCGGCGGAGCCAGCAGTATTCGGGCTTTCCCTGTGAATTCATTGGGTCCAGGCACATACCGCTTACCTGATAGTTTGCAAAATGCATTTTTCTTTCAACAAGGTGGTGACATCAAATTGGAATGGAGCGCAGAATACCGTTTCCCGATTATCAGCGTCATCAAAGGCGCTTTGTTTGCCGACATTGGAAATACATGGCTGTATCCTACGGATCATACCATACCAAATGCGCAATTCAAAATTGAAAATGTACCCAATGAATTAGCTGCCGGTATTGGATTTGGTATACGTGCCGATTTGAGCTTCTTTATTATCCGATTAGATTTAGCAACACCAGTAAGAAAGCCCTGGCTACCAGAAGGAGAGCGATGGGTTCTGGATGATTTTTACTTAGGCAAGAAAGATTGGCGGAGGGATAACTTGATGTTGAATATTGCGATTGGTTATCCTTTTTAGTAAAACTGCTACGCTGGCAACGCACCGCGTGGCTTACCTAAAAGCCACGCAGAGGTCCCAGTCAGGATTTTATAAATAGGATAAACAATGTAGTTTCATACGAGCCTCTTACTTTTCTTTTGGTCTGCAAAAGAAAAGTAACAAAGAAGAAGTTACCAACAAAGTAATGCCTTTTGGCATGGTGGTTTTTTATAGATTATGTATTAATGGATATGAATGTCAAAAGACATTCATTCTTTCTCTGACCGCCCGCCACATTTAGCGTTGATGATATAGCGAGCAAGTACTCTTCAGGTGATTTAGTAAGATTCCCGACAATAAAAAATCGGAGCAAGAAATTATCTCGCTCCGATTTTATTCGTAATTAACTGTTTGATTAATTCTCCAACTGTTTTTTAAAATCCCACAACTGCTCTTCGTGCAAGAAAAGTTGTTGTCTTAGGAAGTTGAAAGTTTCAGGGAACTCAGCTTCTTTATAATGAACAAAGATGCTGAGAATTTGATTTTTAATTTCGGTGTGCAAGGCAATCAATTCATGGATCGGTTGTTTCCAATCCGTTTTCATTTCATGTACCACATAAGGTTTCGCGATAGCAGAAACAGAAGCTTTAATGTCCCCTAGTTTCTGGAGCTGACTCACATACACATTCAAGGATTCCATGATTACACTTGAATAGTAGTCTGCATTTTTAAACGGACGTTTCATAGCATCCGCTACGAAGCGCGTTTTTAGCATCACTTGGTAAGCGTTGCCGGCCAGGTTTCTGAGTTTATTGATCAACTGATCTTGATTTAAGTGATTGGATAATGTGTCTTTAAAAGACGCTTCACTTATTATTAACGTTTGCATCGAGCTAAAACAGTATAATTATCCAATTATATATGAAAAATCATGCCATCAGAACTCGGTTGAAGTTTACATAAGATTGTTAAGTGATTAATCCCTTAATTATAAGACGAATGCAATAAGCTTATCTTGTATTAATAAAATGCAGTTTACTATACGAAATTATAAACAAGTGATAAACACTGAGGCGCGAAATCCCCAGATTATAAAAAGTGTGTTGGATATTAGTCCTCAACGGCTTTTTCCCTCACCTCCACCATCCGGTTGACCTAGCAAACGACCCACTAATAAGACAACAAACAAATTGGCCCATACCGCTTCTACAATGCTCAAATTCAAAATCAATGGAATCGCATTGGGATAAGCTTCATGCCCTCCGATGATGGTCATGCTGAAAGCAATACAAGCCGTATAACTTTCCAATCCCAAAGGCAGAGGAACACCCATACTGCCAGGATGAATGATATTGATCAGATCATATAAACTCCCGAAGCAAATACCGATCATCAAAAAGATACAGGCCGATCCCCAAAGTTTTTCTTCTGACAATCTTCTTCCTGCAAAAATATCAAAGATGGCATGGTAGATAACAATGGCTTCAGTTGAAAAAAGAACAAGATGTATCAGGAATAAATAAGGACGTTTTTCTGCTTCGGTATGAAAGAATTCATACAAGGGATTTACAGTAAAGAGTGCCAATACGTAACTACCCATAATAACCATAAAAAGAATAGTGACTAATGCTGTTTTCTTTGTGAAATTTCGAAGTAGATCCCAAAGAATCAACACATACAATCCCCCGAACAACAAGAACAATAAGTCTCGTATGACACTGGATAAATGAGGATCGATACCTGCCATATCAAATATTTCTCGCAATAACAAAGCGGAAGAAATAATGGCGGTCTGAAGGATGACAATATTTCTATAATCCTTAATTTTCTCCGCCTGGTTTTCCTCTTTTGACCTTTTAGTTAGAAAAATATCCGTAATGCGCATGTTATAAATGGGGTTTCGCCTGATCAAAAATAAAGTGAGAGGGTGTTAAAACAAAGTTTTTTTGTATTATGTAAACAATACCTGTTCTATATACGCCCATGACACAACATCCAGTTTTGTTATTCGTACTAATACTACAGATTTTTGTAATCTTATGAAACAGATTTTTATCATTCTTGCCCTGTGTATTCATTCCATCGCTTGGGCGGGTAAGGTGTATACGGTAGAATCCGTGCCTAAATTAAGGCTATACAATAAGAGTTATATCAGTGACCCGGATCATTTGCTGAAAGAGGAAACCGTTCATCGTATGAATCAGGAGTTGTACCTCTTAGAAGGCGTCACGACAGATCAGGTAGCTGTTGTGGTCTTGGGATCTATTGGCTCGGCTTCTCCAAAAGACTTTGCCAATCGTTTGTTCAACCGTTTTAGAGTAGGACAAAAGGATAAAGATAACGGTTTACTTATTTTGCTGGTCACGAATTCCCGTCGGGTGGAGTTTGAAACCGGTTATGGCCTGGAAGGCATATTGCCTGATGCGATTTGCAAAAGAATTCAACTAGAGTACATGGTGCCTCGCTTTAAAGAAGGTAATTATGACCAAGGCTTATCGGATGGTGTAACGGCAGTCATTAAAATTTTAAACGATCCGGAGAATAAAACAGCTTTGCAGGATCCTCACAAAAAGGATCCTCAGTCTTTGGCAAGAATCATTGGATGGATTCTGGCGGTACCATATTTGTTGTTCATGAGTGTGTTTTATTTTGTAAAAAAATCAAAAGGCGCCTTCAAAGAAGATTACGCAAAATTAAGCGAAGCCAAGAAAAGAAATGTTTCACTGACCATTCCCCGTTGGCGTTGGTTGCTGCTTTATTTCTTTGTTCCTCTTGCATTTTATGGAGGGATGATTTATTTCTATCATGGCTCCTATTACATCGCCACGTTGATTGGCGGCGCGTACGCTATGATTTTACTGACATTGGTAGATAAAAAATCCAGAAGTGAAAAAGCGTATTCAGTCAGTTATAAAGAAGGAGATTATTTCCATCAGTACAATCAATTCAATCGATACTTTGATAACTGGGGAATCGCCGCCGTGTTTTTCCCAGTTCCCTTTTTGTTTACCGATGGTCAAAACAATAAAAAATTAAAAGCCATTCGCCGTCATGAACGTGCCTGCGGCGAATGTGTGACGAGCATGATTTTATTAGATGAAAAGAAAGAGGATGAGCACCTTAAAAAAAGTCAGATACTGGAAGAATCTATCAAGTCTGTAGATTACGACGTATGGCTTTGTCCATCTTGCCATTCGCATTATGCCTTAGGATACAATTCCAAATTTTCAAAATATAAGGCTTGCTCTTCATGTGGTACCAAAGCCTCTTTTCTGCAATCCGATATTACTAAAGTAGCAGCGACTTATGACAGCAGTGGCATCGGAGAGAAAACGTACAAATGTATGTACTGCAAAAGAATAAGTGTCGAAGAATACACCATTGCTCGATTGACTCGTTCATCCAGCAGCAGCTCGAGTTCTAGCTCAAGTTCCAGTTCTAGTTCTAGTAGCAGCAGTTCCGGCGGAGGAAGTTCCGGTGGTGGTGGAGCGGGAAGCAGCTGGTAAGTGAGAGGTCTGAGATTTGAAATCAGAAATCTGAGATAAGAGATGATTACGAATTCTTGCTGGCGGGACGCCAACAAGTGATAAGATGAAAATGTGTTACTGCATTCCAGTTGCGGGCGTGACACCAGCAACGAGTAAATTTTTTTTAGTCAAATACTCCTGTTACTTTAGCTGATATTATCATTTAATAAAGTGACGCAAAACAATACGAATTGGTTATTTGAATCAGAAACAATCCGCTTTCTTCGTGAGAACGAAGATAAAGAGCCGGAAAGTTTTTTGTTGTCTAAGGCGTTGGCTAATAAAGGTTGGGATACACGTTTATTAGTGCGTCAACTGAAAGGCATCAAAACAGCCAAACAAAAATTTCCAACTTTCTATCAAAACAGCCACATCATTTATCCGCCGACTGTTTCTCTGGAACAAGCTTCTTCTGAAGTTACCGCGCGTTTTAAAGCTTCCATTATTAAAGCGGGCAAAACCATTGATCTTTCCGGAGGCATGGGCATTGATACTTATTTTTTCAGTCTGCAATGCAAAGAGATGATCTATGTGGAACCGCAGCAAGAACTATTAGAAATTGCTGCACATAATTTCGATGCGCTAGAGGCAAAACATATTCAACCGCTATGCGCTACTGCCGCAGAATTTCTAGAGAATTATAAAGGACATAGTGATCTGATTTACATTGATCCGTCCAGAAGGAAAGAAGGTAAGCGCTTATCTAATTACAAAGACTGGGAGCCGGACGTCATTGGATTGAAACCACAGTTTTGGAAAGCAGCCAATCATATCCTGATTAAGTTGTCACCGATGACAGATATTTCTGCGGTGTGCAAAGAGCTCGGAGAAGTAAAAGAAGTTTTTGTCGTTTCAGATCGCAACGAATGCAAAGAAGTGTTGCTGCAACTGGAACAGGGATTTACAGGAGAACCACACGTTCATGCTGTTCTCTTGCAAAGCGGAGAAGAAAGGCAATACAGTTTTTATGCATCGGAAGAACAATCGGCATCACCGGAATTCCGTGATCCGTTAAATTATTTATATGAACCTGACGTTGCCTTATTGAAAGCTGGCGTTTTTAAAAAAATTGGGATTGATTATCAGCTTAAAAAAATTCAGGCGCATACACACCTATACACTTCCGAACAACTACAAGAAAGTTTCCCTGGAAAAATATTTCAGATCGAATCCGTAAAACCATACAGCAAAAGTAATGTTGCTTCACTGATTGAAAAGGGCAAAGATTTTCACGTACTCACCCGCAATGCCACTGTTACAACGGAGCAAGTGAAGAAGCAATTCAAATTGGTGGAAAGAGGCAATCGTTATTTGATTATTTTTAAGGGAGGGAATGGGGAGAGTATTGTTGTTAAGGCGGTACGATTAAAATAATTTTTTCAAACATCTTGTTTATTTTTACAGCAATAAAATCTGTCGTCCCTCCGGGACTAAACTGTCCGCATGCTTCTAATGCCTAAAGGGCTTTCGTCCCTTCGGGACTTGCATTCAAGGATTTTAGATGGGACGAGAAAGATAAGTTAAATTAATATTCAGAAACGTACAGGTATTTTTACAATGTCCCGGAGGGACAAAAGCCCGTTAGCAAAAAAAATAAAAACAATCCCAGTCCCAGAGGGATGAAAGATTAGGCAGTTAATGGAAACAGACGATAAAAATATTCGACGGACTGATATCTACCATCGGCCTTATTATTTAATCGATTTCAATACGTAAAAAACAGTGCTTGATGAATTGGAAAAGATAAGATAAGACAGGAATTGTCCCGGATGTTAGCGAAACCAGTGAGTCTCGACTAGCTCTAGTACTTGAGGTCATTGTGCGAACGCGATTGGTGCCAGTTTTAACTGTTGCCTAAAATGTCCTGGTATATTTAATCACTTGCTTTAAAAGCCTCGCTTCGATCTCCACCAGATAATCAGGATTCGCTAAACCTGCCACTATAATTCCTGTAATGACCGGTGGATGTTTTAATTTCTTTAAAAAGTTTTGAGCACCTGCAAAACCCTGCTTCACATCCTGACCTTGTACAATGTAAATGTTGAGTTTGAATAAATCATCCACAGTAGCATGACAGGCTTTTAAAGCGATTTCTATGTTTCTTTAAAATAAATTCCGTTTGTGATGCAATGTCGCCTTTACCTATTATTTCCAGATCCTTCGTGATGGCATTTTGCCCGCCTATGTAGATGGTATTCCCGGTTCCTTTCGTAATGGCGATTTGAGAAAAGGCCGGATTTTTTAATAATTCGTCAGGGTTGATGAAATCGATGTTGTTACTCATAACTGTAAGGGTTGATGAGTTTGATTTTGTACAATGATCGTGCAAAAAATTTAACGCTAATCCCCCAGACCTCTTGTTGGCAACAGTTAAAACTGAAGCTAACGCAGTTGTTATTTGTGCGAACTTATCCGCCCATCTTTTTCAAAGACGTATTTTATTTTCGCGGTAGAGATCTTTTCATTGAGTTTACTTCTTTCTGCTCCTGTAGGCCATGTTACAACACTGTCTTCCACTACTAAAGTATGATCAGATAAAATGCTAATGTATTCTATCGCATAGTAGCCATCATCTCCTCCTGTTTTCTTGTAAGGAGCTAAAGAGTCTATTTTGTTTCCAAGTTTGTCATATGTAGTAAAAAACGGAGCAGGTCCTATATCACCAATAGAGTAATCTACCAGTGTTATTGTATTTTCATTTTTATAAAGTATGCCAAATGGTTGACTGGCCGATTCACTTTTGTATTTTTCAAATCCTTCTTTGCTATAATGAGTTGAAAGCTCAGGTAAATAAGCTAAAGGATTATGCTTTAATGGCAATGGAATTTGATCCAGACTTGATACATATTCGTCAAAGTCAATATCCAAAGAAACAGTGTCGTACTTTGACTTGTTTAACATACCATTGTTTGTAATGACATTGTCTAATGTATCTTTCGAAGATTCTTTTTTAGATTCGTCTGTATTTTGAGAACAGTTTGCCAATAAAAATGTCAGTGACAATAGAACAATGGTATTTTTTTTCATGGTGTTATTTTAAGAGTTAATCCAAAAACCTCACCCGCTCTTCCACGGTCGGTATCCGACAAGACTCCTTCTTTCCAAACCATTTATAGCGTGATGAAGCCATCCAATTGTAAAAGATGTCACGGATAAATGGAGGAATGATGCGGAAGAGACCCGTCAACGTCCACCAGCCGCCCATGTCCCAGAGTAGGTTCAAAATCGCTCGGGTTTTATAAGAGATTTTTCCTTTGGAATAATATGCCATGCTGCTCAGTGAAGAAGCTTCTCCGCGTGGCAATAGTTCTGCCGCTGTACTGCCTTGCAGTGGAGCAAAGAGCAAGACCTTCAGTTTGTCCTGATGCATTAAAAAATCAATGGCACGGTTGCACAATCCGCAGACGCCGTCGAAGAAGACAATGTTTTGGTTTTTGTGATCCGTGCTCATAGACTTTATTTTTTAGTGCCGAACAGCTGTTCAATTTTTGTTGTACGGTAATCAAATATACTATTCAGTTTGTTCTTTACAAGAGGATGCACCAAATCCCCCAGAAATCCAAAAGGAAGGATATAGGTCACAATATCATGCATAAGAATACCTTCCGGTGTTTCTGTGAAATGGTGCTGGTGATGCCACATGTTATAAGGTCCCACGCGTTGTTCGTCTACAAAGAAGTTAGGT
>JACMQM010000068.1 GCA_014376985.1 Cytophagaceae bacterium
ATCCATTTTGATCATGCCTTTCCCATCCTTAGCATTCAATCGGCTATAGGCATAACCTAAAAAATAATGCGCCTCTGCATTTTCAGGCTGTAAGGTTACTGCCTTTTTTAAATACGTGACAGCCAATGCAAAATCCTGCTCACTGTGCTCTTTTTTAAACTCGGCTTTGCCTTTTGCCAAAAGCGATTCAAACGTTTCATGTTGTGCACGAGCTTGCGCGAATGTAGCGATAGAAGAAAAAATAAAACAGATGTGTAGTAAGATGCGCATATAATTCTATTGTTATTTAACCTTTTGATGGGTGTCACGTCTTTCGACCTGACACTGTTGGTCGTTAGTAAAAAAGCTTGTGTTTTATTCCATCTACATCAGGTCGAAAGATCTGACACCTCATCAAGATAAATTATTTCTAATCTCTGAATCTCTTCAATTCTGTTTTCTCAAACGTCCATTCCGGAGAATACAATTTATCTGTTTTTGACAAATCATACCAGGGAGAAAGCTGAGCATCATTCTCATTGACCAACACATGAATATTCTGAGCAGGCATGTAACTCTGTGCAATGGTCATGATTTTATTTCCTGTACTTTTCTCTATTGCCACATCCGTGATGATTACAGCATGACCGGGAGATCCTCCGTGGATAAACACATCGCCTGCTTGCATGCTGTCTGTAGGAACAGACTTCAGCTCTTTGGATAAAGAGAGTGTTCCTGCATATAAGAAAACAAAATTCATATACTCTCTAAATGTAGCATACGAATAATCTAATGCCTTCGCGGCATACCAGGATGTATTATTGCCGCTTACTTTTATCCGATTTCCTTCCGCCCATTTTTTGTAATCGAAGCGAAAGCCATTGGTAAAATTAAAATGAATGTTATCGTATAGTTTTCGTTTGTATAGATACTCCGCTCTTAATCGTATAACAGCGTCTGCACACTGCTGCAAATATTTTTCACCGACATCAATATCCAGAACGGCAATATATACTTCCGAATTTGATTTTTCTTCTCCGTTAAAATAGTAGACTTTAGATCCATGTGGTTTCAAGGGAAAGTTAAACAAAAAAGAACCAAAGCTTTTTTCAGGATAAACCTTTCGTGTAAATCCCTGAGGGCATTTGATTCGGCTGGCAATGGTTTTTCCGCTGGTGTCTATGATATTTTCTGGTGGATGGAGGCTGGATAAGCCTGTAAAGCCAAAAAGTTTTGCTGTAGCTGTTTCTGTTTTATTGCATGAAGTCAAACTGAATACAACTGTAAAAAAAACGAGACAAATATTTAGTTTCATGATCAGTTGCTTATGGTGTCAGGTCTTTCGACCTGACACTGTTGGCCGTTAGTAAAAAGGGTTGTATTGTGTTTCATTCCATCCGTGTCAGGTCGAAAGACCTGACACCCAACTTACGCAAATCAGATATATTTCATAATTGTTTTTATTCAAAGGATAACTCGCGCGTTTTAAAAAAATTGCACCGCTCATAAAACAAATTCTCTAATTCCAAACCTGCACACCTTCCGTGCAGTTCTTACACATCTCATAGGTGCTGCGCGACTGGATCAAATTGTTTCTAAAGTCCTGGTATTTGGCTCCTGTCCAGATGTCCGAAAACGATTGTGTTTGTAGCGATCCCATGGAATAATGCGCGTCTTTGTCAAAGCAGCAAGGGACCACTTTGCCGTCCCAGGTAATAACACAGGAGTGCCACATCTTCCAGCAATTCTTATCGCCACCACGTTTGATGTCGTAGGTCCCGTTTTCCGTTTTAGAGTAACGCGAATATTTTTCATTCTTCGGCATCAAATCTGAGCCGTTCTCATAATCGTAAATCTGTGCCGTCTTCAAACGCAATTCATCTACACCCAAATCCTTGGCTAGCTTTTGTACTTCTGGAATTTGATGCTCGTTATGCGCCACTACCAAAAATTGAAAAATAACATGCGGAGTTTTGGAACGGAGTTTCTTTTTCCATTTGATGATGTTACGTGTGCCTTCAATCACCTTGCTCAAGTCACCCCCCACACGGTACGATTCATAACTGCTTTGTGTGGTGCCGTCAATAGAAATGATCAAACGGTCCAAGCCGCTTTCCACCGTCTCTCTAGCGCGGTCGTCATCTAAATAATGCGCATTGGTAGAAGTTGCGGTATAAATGCGCTTCTCACTGGCATAACGCACCATGTCAAAAAAGCCTTTGTGCAAATAGGGTTCGCCTTGAAAGTATAAAATCTGATAGAGTAAATCTTTGGTCAACTGATCGAGTGTAGAGCGGTACAAGCCAAGATCCATCATACCCGTGGGACGAGTAAAAGAACGCAGACCACTGGGGCATTCGGGGCAACGAAGGTTGCAGGATGTAGTCGGTTCAATCGAAACACTGGCTGGCATACCTTTGTGCAAAGACCTTCCTTTCAACATGGAATGCTGATAGGAATAAGTCAACTGACCGGCGTTGTATAATTTACGCGGAGTTAGTTTGGTTGCCCAGGTCAAACCGTCTTTCAAACTGCCGATCATATTAAAATCTTTTGGTCAGGTACAACTCCAGGCCATGGCCGGAGTAAGAGGTAGGAGCAATGAAGTATTCCAATGCAAAAACGTTAGCCTGCAAGGACCATGTTTTCGCTACCGTAGCGCTTAATCCCAATTGTGTGTTGACGCTACCATAGCCACCCACAGTAATGGCTGGAACAACAAACAACGAAGGCGTGATCGCATAATAAGCAGAAATTTTTGCATAGGGGAGGTAGCCTTTCAAAAACATATAATTCAAATCTCCCTTAACAGCCCACTTGGTATTGGCTTTATATAAATAAGATACTTGCAATCTTGTCGGTAACATGGTAGTTTTATTTTGCACCACTTTTTCAATACCCAATTCTTTCGCTACAGAATCCAACGCTACGCTGGAGATGTAGGAATTTCCCGGGGCGAGAATATCGCCAATATTTTGTCCTTCGTAACGATACGTCTTATCACCAGTATACGTATTCATGTTCCTCCAGTTCACTGCACCAAGATCCCTCACTTCAATCGAAAGAATAGATTTCTTAAAGAAACGTTGTGCATACAAGTCCACACCTGCACCCCAACCGTTGTTTGCCGCGAAAGGATTGTCCGGTCTTTGTTGTGAGTACCAATGAAACGGTGCCGACAATTCTACATAGGCGCCATTGGGATCGGTATATAAATTTCCTTTACCCATCGTAGTTTCTCTATAGAAGCCGGCTTTGATAAATGAAAGTCTGGCTCCCACGATCAATTCTTTGCACAATACTTTTTGTACGCCGACAAACAAAGATGCATAACTCCATTCTTTTAACGTAGAAGGTCCCACTGCAGCATTCTGTCCAGCATACTGTGCATTGCCTTCAAATGCCAGTTTGAAAATGTCTTTGCTAAAATAAGCATAGGTGAAATCACGGTATGCCACACCTGCATCAAATAAAACGGTGGAGTCCTTCTTCGAACGGTAAGTACCATGCAGAGAAGCCGAGAGGTCTACGCCTAAACGGTTATGCGCTTTCAAACGATTTAAAGAACCTTGTTTGTCGTCTTCTGAAATGTAGGTGCTTTTGTAAACCAACTTACCGAAGAAGTCATTGGTTACTGAATTAGAATTGTAATTGTATAGTCCCTTTAATTGAACAGAACCTTTATCCTTGAATCCAATGCGCAAAGAATCTTCATTTAATTTGGAGGTCGACCAATACAAATCGTCGCTATAGTTTTGCGCCCATGTTGTAGTTGAAATACCAAAAAAACAAACTATACTGAACTGAATAAATTTCTTCATGATTGCCTTATTGCCCGTTGACGGTGTACTGTATATCTCCGGCTAATTTAAATTTGATTCTGTAATCGCTGTATATTTTGGAATACGATCCTGTGTCCGTACTGAACGAGGCTTTGAAAATAACCGATGTCGCTTTCTGTATATTACTGATTGTCCCTGCAGAAAGAACATAGGATATTACACTGCGTTTGGACTGTGTCACTTTACCGTCAGCGCCTTTAGTTGCACGTTCTACGTATTGCGTTGTAACTAACGAATCCAGCAAGGTGCCACTGCCATCCAGAAAATACGCCATCACTTTTGCATCGAAGGGGAATCCGTTATCGGTAATGAGATTTAACTTCCCTTTCTTCAGGGCACTGTTCAGTTGCGGAGCAGAAGAAATCGCAATAGTATCTGTCAACTGCAACTGATTCGCGATCAAGGAAAGCGGCATCTTGAATTCCAGGTAAGCTTTTACCGGATAAGCAGAATAGGCAAATTGATTGTCGTTAAATGCACCACTCGGATTGATCTGCAGACTGCCTGCATAATCTACTGTCTTAGGTAATACATTGACCAATGCTGTAGCATTTGTAACGGCCACTCTGCTAGAAGTTATTACAGGAGGATTACCATCTATACCGGGGCCCAATGCTGTTGTACTGGAAGTTGCCGAAGCGGAATTAGAACCATTATGTGCTACAATACTACTGATACTGGCGCTGCCCGGTAAGCCAAAACTATTGTCAACAACTACCGCTACATCTGCACTTTCAAATTGTAAAGTACCGCCCGTAATGTTGTTAAATACTGTCAATGGAATAGAACCGTTTATATTAATAGTCGTGTCGCCCAAATATCCTTGCACATAAGAGGGCTTAGCATTTTCCAAACTGATCTTCACCTGAATGAAATCCGTCAAAGACAAAGGTATTTTACGGCCCGTATATTTAATCCTTCCAAGGAGTTCATTATACAAACCATTATAATCTGTATTAATGCCCGGGTCTCCACGCAGTCCCATAGTATAGCCTGTCATATCGTATATAAATGTAGATGTACCACCGGCGGGTGGTACCTTTGTATCGGTTTTAAACGGCACGCCGTCTTTTATAGCCGTAGGAATAGAATAGGTAAAGAAGATGCTGTCTGGAATAGTAGAAGATACTTCAATCTTCACATAACCTGATTTCATTTTCATTTCTTTCAACTTCACAGAACCCATGTCCAGCAGGTAGTTCACGGATTTATCATTGACTACATTTTGCGCAGGGAAAATAGCTACGGCAGAAGATACCGTAACTTCTCTCACCGTTAATGTAACAGTTACCGCATCGTTGGTATCTATGTGCACACCTGTGCCTCCGGCAAAGTCCATATCCAGGATATTGGCATTCATGGTACCGTCTACATGTTTTCCTGCAATGTTTTCTGATTGTGTTTTTGATGCACCAGTTGCAATATTGGTCAGCACAGGTTGTGCGACTACACCGAAAGGTGTTTGGGCGTTTTTGATTTCAATTTCTGCACGTTGAATGGCAATTGGTAATCCATTAGTAACCGTGATGTCCAGAAAGCCTGTCTTAATCTCTGCTTCATCCAGCACGGTGCTGATATTGATTGGAATAGGTCCTCCTGTAATATTGGAGATGGCTGGAATAAAAGGTTGAGTGGTATTATGACTAGATAGGATAAAATTTCCTGCCGCTGCCGTAGAAGGATTGGAATTTGCAGCCATCTGACGTGCAATCTGACCCAGCGTGATTCTGGTCACAATAGGGGCCGTACCGAATTTGATGGAGTCCAGTGTTTTGTTGATGTCAAATGCAGGTGTAACCACAGATACAATCGAATCCAATTGCAGTGTATACAGTGTATCCCGAATAAAGAGATCTATGCTATGGTCAGGATTGGTTTGAGCGGAACCGTTTTTCACGATGTTCTCAATACCCATTTCCGTATAGGCAAAGGGAGCGAGTATTTGAGTATCCCACTGGGGTTTTTCGAGATCCTTTTTACAGGATAAACAAGTCAGTAGAAGAAGGAAGTATAAACCACTGATCCGGTTGAATGGATTTCTTTTCATGTTGATCGTTTGGAAAGCAGGCGTTCCACCCTTCAATTTCACATTAAATTAAGGATTCCTGCATTTTTTGAAGAATTTCTTTCATTGGAAAGATCTGTTTCATGAATACTTTTCCTTGGAAAGATGTAAGTATCACAAGGCCAGATACTCAGTATCTATTTAATATACAACTTTTTATGAGATTTCACCAGGTAGGGTCGAATAAAAATACAGGTGTAGGTTAGAGAAAGACCATACAGTTTGTAAACAATCGTTTCCAAAGCGTGCAGATTTGATTAATTTTACGTCCCTAATTAACGCTCCAATGCAAACGGAATCTACTCTACTAAAACCGAAAACTATGTCATCTCCAGCATTCTCCGCATTTAAAAGAGACGAAGCCATTTTTGACTTGATCAAAAAAGAAGGTAAACGTCAGGAAGAAGGAATTGAATTAATTGCCTCTGAAAACTTCACTTCACCACAAGTGATGGAAGCTATGGGCAGTGTGTTCACGAACAAATATGCGGAAGGTCTTCCAGGCAAACGTTATTATGGTGGATGTGAAATAGTAGATCAAGGCGAGCAATTAGCCATTGACCGCGCTAAACAATTATTTGGCGCTGCATGGGCAAACGTACAGCCTCACTCTGGTGCACAAGCCAACGCAGCTGTAATGCTGGCGTTGTTAAATCCAGGTGATACGATCCTTGGATTTGACTTAGCACACGGTGGTCACTTGTCACACGGTTCTGAAGTCAACCTTTCCGGTAAATATTATAGAGCAACCTTCTACGGTGTAGAACAAGAAACAGGGACCATCGACATGAACAAAGTCGAAGCGGTTGCTGCAAAAGAAAAACCAAAATTGATCATCTGCGGAGCTTCTGCTTACTCCAGAGACTGGGATTATGTACGCTTCCGTGCGATCGCTGATCAGGTAGGTGCTTTGTTGCTGGCTGATATTTCTCACCCTGCAGGTTTGATTGCGAAAGGTTTGATGAATAATCCTATGGCGCATTGCCACATTGTAACAACGACAACACACAAGACCTTACGTGGTCCCCGCGGTGGTTTGATCTTGTTGGGTCAGGATTTTGAAAACCCTTACGGTTTCAAAAACCCTAAAGGTGAAATTCGTATGATGTCTGCCTTGTTGGACTCAGCGGTATTCCCGGGAACTCAAGGCGGACCATTGGAACATGTGATTGCAGCCAAAGCAGTTTCCTTCCTGGAAGCATTGAGTGCGCCGTATTTGGAATACGCGAAACAAGTAAAAATAAATGCACAAGCCATGGCAAAGGCATTTACAGATAGAGGATATAGCATCATCTCCGGTGGAACAGACAATCACTTGATGTTGATTGACCTTACGTCTAAAAACATTACCGGTAAAGAAGCGGAGAACACTTTGATTCAAGCCGACATTACCATCAACAAAAACAAAGTGCCGTTCGATACGAAATCAGCTTTCGTTACCTCTGGTATGCGCGTAGGTACTGCAGCCATCACCACTCGTGGATTGAAAGAAACGGACATGGAAAAAGCAGTAGACCTGATCGATGCCGTGTTGATGAACAAAGACAATGCGTCTAAAATTTCAGACGTGAAAAAGACCGTCAATTCATGGATGGAAGAATTTCCATTGTACAAATAAAACTAAAGCATTCCTCGTTGTTGGCGTCTCGCCAGCAACTGGACTGTTTAATACATTTTCTACCATCACTTGTTGGTGGGACGCCAACAAGAAATAAATCAACACCAGATTGTTCAATTCAGAAATGTCATTTGTAGACCACCTCGAGGAATTGAGATGGCACGTCATTCGTGCGGTAATCGCTTTGCTGATCTTTACGGTTGCGGCTTTTATCAAAATGGATTGGATCTTTCGTGAAGTTTTGTTTGCTCCTTCAAGACCCGATTTCTGGACCTTTAAATTGTTGTGCAAACATTTTGACTATTGTGTAGGTGAGCCAAATTTCAGCCTGCAAAGCCGGACTATGACGGGCCAGTTTTCCATGCACATCACGGCAGCATTCATCATCGGATTTGTCATCGCCTTCCCTTACATTTTCTGGGAGATCTGGCGTTTTGTAAAACCGGGATTGAAAATCAAAGAACAGCAAAACTCTATGAATGCAGTCTTGGCTGTATCCTTTTTGTTTTTCTTAGGCGTAGTGTTTGGCTATTACATGGTGCTGCCCATCACGATACAATTCCTGGCCAACTACCAGATTGATCCGGCCATTGTCAATCAGTTTGATGTAACCTCTTACATTTCCATGGTATGTTTCATGGTACTGGGTTGTGGGTTGATGTTTGAATTGCCGGTATTGATCTATATCCTTTCAAAGATGGACATGATGACCCCGAAGTTCATGCGCACTTATCGTCGTCACGCCATTGTAGTGATTTTGTTCATCTCTGCAGTATTAACACCTTCCCCGGATATGCTGAGTCAGTTACTCATCGGTATACCGCTTGTCTTGCTCTATGAAATCAGTATTTTCATATCGGCATACGTTCAAAACACGAAAGCAAAAGAAGAAGAATTCTAGTATCTATCGATACAGGTGTAAGTGATAAGTTGTAAGTGGTAAGTATTTTCGTCCTCACCATTTCGTCACTTTTAACTTACAACTTATCACTTACACCTTACAACTAAATTATTATGCTACACATAGCCATCGGCGGAGACCATGCAGGCGTTGAATACAAAGCATATATTTCCGAAAAATTAACTGCGCTGGGATATCTTGTGAAAGATTTCGGTCCACATGAAACATCTTCTGTTGATTATCCAGATCATGCCCATCCTTTGGCTACGTCTGTATCTACAGGTGAAAATACTTTTGGAATTTTAATTTGTGGCAGTGGAAATGGTGTCGCCATGACAGCTAACAAGCATCAAAAAGTGCGTGCTGCGCTTTGCTGGACGCCAGAAATCGCAAAGCTAGCCCGTCAGCACAACGATGCCAACATCATTGCTTTGCCTGCTCGTTTCATGAGTCAGGAAGAAGCCTGGAAGGCGGTAGAAGTTTTTGTAACTGAACCGTTCGAAGGCGGTAGACACCAAAACAGAGTCAATAAAATTCGCTGCGACTAACGAGCGTTCATCGCTCGTTTCAATACATAAAATCCTTTTTTCTGTTCCAGGTATTTGTTCGCCACTAAAGGCAAACGATAAAACGTCTTGGGCAATACGCCGTTTGGATCCAAGATGGCGTCCGGCTGTTCTTTGGTAAAATAACGATCCAGCAAGGCTACGGCTTCGTAACCGTCTATATCTATAAAATAATTTTCCGCCAGGTTCCAGTTTAAGAAAGGCGTTGACAAGCGGTATTTACTGTAAGCAGAAATATTATTGTCCAATACCAATACACTCTTCACATAAGGATAAGGTTTCCAAAAGTCGCTGTCAAACTTGACACTCAGGCGACTTTCTTTGCCTGTAGTATCCTGTGCCACTTCTTTTTTTAATTCAAAACGAACATAAAACAGAGCGACAAAACTCAACAACAATATCGTATCGGCAAACCACCTGCGTTTTTGCAGCAATAAGAAGTACGTGGCGATAGCAGAGGCGTAAGGAACAATCTGCCAGATCGTAAATACTGATCTTTCTTTTACGAGTAGAAAACTGATCAATGAAAAAACAAACAATAAAAATAAAGATTGGATGACCCTGTATTGATAATTGACAAATGAGGTAGCTCTCACGATGGCGATGAAACCGATCAACAGCCAAAATAATGGAATCGCCACAATCCACAAGAGGTGCTGGAATGAGAGGAAATGGTTGGCTTCAAAACTGAATACTCTTTGTAAAAAAAACTGTATGTAAAATACAGAAGCATCGTTCATGAAGTAGTACAACCAAACCAAAATCAGCGGCAATAAAAAAGCGTAAAGTATAGTTACAATTTTTCTGGCATCAACAGCCGTATACAGACCAAGCACCAGCAGTATACCAGGCAGCAACAAAATATAAGGCGCGTAAAAAAGAAACGCAATACTCGCATTCCATCCCATCCAGAATAAATTCTGCTGACGATCATTGTCCTTAATGTAAGAGATCATGAAATAGAACGTCAGCAATAAAAAGGTATTCCCCAACACTACGGCGCTCAGGCTGATCATATCAGGAAAGAGCAAACAAAAGCCCAGATAAATCAAAGCAGGTAAAGAAGAACGCTGATCGTAACAACCTTTTTCATTCAATGTTTGGTTCCAAAGCAAAGCCTGGAAAAATATAAGAATCAGAGCCGTGATGCGATAAGCCAATACTCCTCTGCCAAACAACTGAAAAAAGAAGTATTGCACCCATACGGTAAGCGGTTCGGTCCAATGGAAAACATCTTTATACATGACATTGCCCCCAGTAAGGTGTTCGCTCGTTACAATATTCATGAGCTCGTACGACGTCATGGGAAACACTGCTATATCGCTAAAAATAGCATAGGCTATGGTCAGCAGCAATAAGAGCAGCAAGCGGGGCAGATCAAATATTTTGAATAAATTTACCAAGGTCTCTTGATTAGATGTTAAAGGTAAGCATTTATTGAGGTACGAGCTAGAAGGTACGAGGAACGATTACCCGCAGGTTTTGCTAAGATTCATTTCCTAGCTCGTACCTCCTGGCTCCTAGCTTTGAAAACTCCTCAAAATACGGTAAGTTTGATAAAAAAAGAAACAAAGTTTTACCAATGGAAAGTACCAGACAACAAAAGTTTAGCCGCATGATTCAAAAAGAGTTGGCTGAGCTCTTCTTAAAAGACACAAAGAGCTTGTTTGGTAGTACTTATGTCAGCGTGAATACGGTGCGTATGAGTCCTGATTTATCGGTAGCAAAAATATATTTGAGCTTCCTGGCGACCACAGATAAAAAAGTAGAGCTAAAGAAAATCAAAGTGAATACGAAGGTCATCCGCAAGTTACTTGGCGAGAAATTGAGGAAGCAAATTCGTATTATTCCGGAACTGATTTTTATGTTGGACGATGGTGTGGATTATGCCATTCACATCAACAACCTCATTTCAAAGCTAGACATTCCTCCCGCTCCTGCTGAACACAAAGAGAAAGAAGACGAAGAATGAAAGCCACTTTACTCATTGCCGGAAAGTATTTTATTCCTTCGGGAAAACTGAACATGATTCATGTCATTTCATTGCTTTCTATCGGTGTAGTAGCGGTAGTGACCATGGCTTTAGTCGTAGGAATGGCTTTCTTCAATGGCATGGATGATTTGATCCGTTCCCTTTTTAATTCTTTCGATCCACAAATAAAAGTTCAACCAGCGCAAGGTAAAACGTTTCTTTACACTACAGACCTTCGCAATAAAATCGTCGGTACCGCTGGAGTAGCTTACATTACAGATGTGATAGAAGACAACTGTGTAGTGATGTACGCCAATCAAAGTGATGTGGTAAAAATTAAAGGTGTAGCTGGAAATTTCATACAACAGGGGCGCATTGACACCTTCATTGTAGAAGGCCAATACAGACTCAGCGAAGGAGAAAAAAATTACGCCTTGCTTGGAAGAGGCGTTGCTTCCAAGTTATCGGTTAACGTTAAAAACAATCCCTTTACACCGCTTACTTTTTATTATCCCAATAAATCCAAATTGCAAAATTTAGGTTCTGCCAGTGCTTTCAATATAGTAGCGGTGCAGCCGGGAGGAGTCTTTGCCATAGAAAAACAATACGACGACCACTTTGTGATTGTGCCTCTTCCTATTGCTCAAGAGCTCATGAACTACAGCAATCAACGCTCTTACCTGGAGATTAAAGTAAAGAACGATTACGACATAGAAGAAGTAAAACATGAATTGACGAAGGTCACAGGTGCTGATTTCAAGATTCTCAATAGTGAAGAGCAACATGAAAGCTTGATTCGTGCTATGCATATTGAAAAAATAATTGTCAACCTAATGCTGACTTTTGTACTGGCCGTTTCATCTGTTGGTATTTTCTTTTGCTTATCCATACTGGTGATCCAGAAGAGAAACAACATTGCGGTATTGTTTTCATTTGGTTCTTCCCGCACTTTCATCAGAAATATTTTTCTTACAGAAGGCGCTCTGATCTCCTTTACCGGTGCGGTGATTGGCATGTCAGCAGGTGTCTTATTGTGTTACCTTCAGCAGCGTTATGGATTAATAAGCATCGGCACCGAGACATCGCTTGTTGATGCCTATCCGGTTCGTTTAAAAATGAGTGACTTGCTGATTACTTTTTTATCGGTGATTTTTATTACGTTTCTCGCTTCTATTCGGCCGGCTCTTGCAGCCTCCAAGGTACAGATTAGAGAACATTTATAGTTTTAAAATTCATTGCAGTAGGATTGTACTTATTTAGGATTGTTGTTGATGAGTTTAATATTACTAACCATTCTTCTTTTGATAAGGGCGTTTCCCTGCGGGCCGGGCTTTCGCCACTCGCTTCCCGCCAATCGATCATAAGTAGTAATAGAATCTTACTAGGGGCGGGAGAGCTCAAACAATGACTCAATCCCTAACGCAAAATCACTACATTTATCCTACCAAATTCTTTGCCAACTTTTGCCTTGCTCTTCTATCCGCAATAGGCCTTCATACAGACTGTACATGTAGCTATTGCCTGCTTCCTGCGCCGTACCTGTGATTTCGTAAACTTCCTCTACTATGCGACCCTTAAATTCTGTTTCACCTACGTTGTGTATCGAATAACTATTGCGATCATCGTCATAACTTTTCTTAAGCATCACACGACCCACTTGCACAGAAGGAATTTCTATCGCATTCGCGTGCTGTTTATTCAAATCAAACAGTATTCTAAAATACGGTGCCTTTGAAGAATTGCCGTAATCCATTGTGGCTGCTGAGCCGCAACTTCTATATCCTTTTGTCCAATTTTTTCTTTCTTTATCCGGACCTTGATCCAATTGATAGGTGGATGTTACCCGCAGTGTATCTGAATGATCGGCATTTACATAAATCAGCGCAGGATCTAAATCATTAATGATTCTTAACTCATCGCCTTGAAGATTATAATTATCGCAAGATTCTGTACACTTCATGCTCACTAACGGTATACTGAGTAGTAAAAAAAATAGTGCTGTTTTCATCGTATTTGAATGTGTTAACAGAATTAATAGGCTGTTTTGATACTTTTAAGACATATAGGTTTAATTAATATTTTAATCAGCAAATAATTGTTTTTGAGTAGGTTACATTAGATTTGTAGATCGTATGTAATAACATGTAGATAAAATTGTATTTATCTTAGTGATGACATTTGCCAGCGTAATGAAGCCTTTGAAAACCAAATTGCTTATGCACCTGTTCCTGTTTTTTGCAGGTGTCACAATCGCTGTGTCTCAGGTATCGGGAACGATCAATACATATACGAAAGTGACAGCTGTTGATTACCTGTGCAATTTCATCACCGTTACTTCTTCCACAGGTTTTGCGGCTGGCGATAAAGTGTTGCTTATTCAGATGCAAGGGGCTACGATTAATCAAACCAACAGCGTGGCCTATGGAGATATAACAACCATAGGAGATGCGGGCAATTATGAATTTGCCATCATCGATCATTTTGTAGCCAACAACGTTTATTTTTCTAAAACACTTTTACGCACTTATACTGTAAGCGGTGCCGTGCAGATGATCAGTGTACCTCAATATGCAGATATAAGTGTTGACAGTGAATTGACACCTAAGCCATGGGACGGTACTTCAGGCGGTGTGATCGTATTGGAATCCAGTGGTATGGTTACACTCAATGCCAATATTAACGTTAGCGAAAAAGGATTCAGAGGAGGAGATAAAAGTACTACAGGTGGCTCTTGTACTTCCAGTGGAAATAGCATTTATACATACTCTTATCCCAATATAAATGCAGGACAAAAAGGAGAAGGCCTTACTGCTTATGTTTTAGGACAAGAGTCAGGCCGCGCCAAGCAAGCGAATGGCGGTGGCGGCGGCAACTCGCATAATACCGGTGGTGGTGGAGGGGGTAATTTCGGCGCAGGAGGTAGAGGAGGTGATAAAAAAACAACCGGTTGTGGAATTGCTCAAAGCCCGTTTGGATATGGAGCGGTGGGTTTAAGTACTACTTATTATAGTAATGCTATCAATAGAATTTTCATGGGCGGAGGAGGTGGAGGTGGCCAGCAAAACAACGGCCTATCCTACAATGCAGGTGGTGGTGGTGGTATCATTATTATAAAAGCAAGTACCTTAAATACGAATGGTTTCAGTGTTAAATCAAACGGCGGTTCTGTTGCTTCCGATTATAATTCATCTTCACCAGGTACAACGGATAACGGAGACGGTAACAGTGGTGGCGGAGCAGGAGGAACTATACTACTTGATATCTCAACTTACATTGGAACAACTACATTAGAAGCTGCGGGAGGAAAAGGAGGCAACACCGGCTATTTAGATTTTGATTATGGGCCTGGTGGCGGGGGCGGCGGGGGTGTCCTGTGGTCTAGTTCACCTGTAGGCGCATCGCTTAGTGCGAATGTTTCGGCTGGAACAGCGGGTATTTCAGGAACCGGTAGGCCTGACGCTTCGCATCTATATGGCTCGGGTACTGCCTGGGGTGCGACAAATGGAACAGCCGGAAATATATTAAACTCTTTATCCGTACCGCAAAGCACTTCTACTTCCAGTTGTGCTCTTCCTGTGGAGTTGCTGTCCTTTCAGGCCAAAGCAACTGGTAAATACATTGTACAAGTGACCTGGTCAACAGCCACTGAATTAAACAATGCTTTTTTTAGTTTGGAAAAAAGTACAGATGGTATTCATTTTTCTGCCGTCGCTCATGTTGCCGGTCAGGAATACAGTCACCAGCTTACACCGTATATCTTTACAGAAGAAGTATCTGCTTATGCTTTATTGTACTATAGATTATGGCAAACAGATATTGATGGACATACGGTGGATCTTGGGATACGAAAGGTGTATCCTGAATTGGGGAAAACAGCAGTGCTCTCCGTTTATCCTAATCCTTGCAAAGAGGAATTATTAATACCTCTACTTTCTTCTCAAAAAGAACACGTGCAGCATCTTGTTTTTGTAAACAGTATTGGCGAAATGTTAGAGGCAGATTGGGAAGAAACAGAAACTATACTTTCCATTGATACTTCTGCTCTTCCTCCAGGTCTTTATTCATTGATCATAAATAATCAAGATCATAATCAAATCATAAAGGTATTGAAAGAGCAATAAAAAAGGCTTTGTATTTCTACAAAGCCTTTCTCTTTTCAAACTATTGTTCTTCTATTTTCTCACCTGGAATTTTTCTGATAATCCGAATCCATTTTCTCCCTTAAGAGTAATGATGTACATCCCTGCGGCAAGGTCGTCTGTACTGAAATCTAACATACCAAAATTCTGAACGTGTTCAAACGATTTCACCAAACGTCCCAACACATCGGTAATGATGATGCGATTGTCGTTGCTGTTATTCGATACTGCGAAGTCGATCATGGTTGCTCCTGATGCCGGGTTTGGAATGACTGTGACATGAGGCTTGATGCTGGATTGACCGTCTGTTGTGCTGGTTATTGTTTCTCCGGTTTCCACTTTTGCTTCTACCAATTCTCCATTTAGCAAGAACTGCAACGTACCAAAGTCCGCTTTCTTAAATGGCTCATCGGTAAATTTCTCAATATCTAAGTAATAACAGATTCCAGATCCAGCTATAGAATCTAAGGTAGCGTAAGAAGTCAAAATAAATTCATCTTCATCCGCATTGTTCCACATCATGCTTACTCCACCGTCTGTTGTTACTGAAGTATACAATACATTGTTTACTCTTATTTTTTGCTGGTTATAATCCATGTATATGTCGATGGCAAACAAATTGTCACTATACTCATAGGCGTACTTATGCATAACCGGTACACGGTAAATATTGTTGCCAAGGTATTGCGCATGTTTGGCATCCACTGTGATCGATGACGGTTCCGAAGAAGTACGCAAATAAGCATTTGTTCCAGGTTTTTGCCCTGTTGAACTTCTATAAACATCTCCCAACATAATACCATAATACGCCTCTGGTATTTGCCCATTACAAGTCTTTCTGGCATCTAAACACAGAGGAATGTTGGGGGTGTTTTCTCTATGAAAACCGCTTCCATCTGAGTTGGGGTAAGTGCTAGATTTTTTAAAGCTTCCATTAGACAGGACCGTGGTCTGATCTACAAATCTCCAATCTAAGGCTGAAGTTGCAAGACCATTGTTCCAAAGTTGAGGAAAGTAATCACGTTTCGAAATTATACGTTCTTGAACCAAACTAATATCATTGGCCCTCACATGTCCGTTCATATTCACATCCGCTGCGGCAATAGCATACCAATACAGATTTCTTCGTTCATCGCTTGCTACATTTTGATTCAATATCGGATCCATCGTTGTCATTCTATGAATCTTCCAGGTATCAGATCCGTTTACAATCAGTTGGTATTGTTGACGCGGTATGTTTAATTCAGCGCGTACGTCACGTTTTATTTTAATTTTTGGGAGACCATTCGTTGGTATAGAGAATGGAGCGGAACCTAAGATCACAATAGGCTGTATTAAATTTTGCAGATCGCAATCTGCACCTACTGCTGCAACACTTGTAACGGCATACCCGAAAGTAGGATTGGCAGAGTATCCGATGATTCCATTATTATACAAGGGATTTCTTAAAGAACCTTTAACCAGATCCGGCGAGTTTATCGTTAAGCTACCCACTTTCCAGCATGCGGCTTTTTCTTCTAAGGTGTAGGCTTCTTGTAAATCATTCACACTACACATCGCAAGGGGAAATATACCTTGGCGAGAAGTGCTATTTGGAACAGAAAAGTTAAGGCATACAATCTGTCCACTTCCTTTGAAGGACGCCAAGCCTGATCCACTTCCTGTGTAATAAATGCTTACTCTTAGTATACCGTTTATCGCGTCGTTGTAAGCAGCGTAGCTTGCACCGAATAATCCTGCATTGGTAACTACTGTACCCAATGCACTAGATGTTGTACTACCAGTAGGTCCAGTATAATTCATGACTGCAGGATCGTATTTCAAACAGAAATCCATGCCGATTATTCCTGCGGGAACGTTTCGAACTGCTGTTAATGGAACGCAAATGTTCTGAGTTGCAGTGCTACAATCTAGTGTGATGTCTCCGAGTTTATAACGGCAACACTCGTCAGGAGAATTAGGATTGACTGTTAATTGATTGCTGACTACAGTACAAGATCCATTCGATGCTGAAACTTCAAAAGTAGTTGTCCCTAAATAATTACTGTATGAATAAACATTGCTCACACTCGGACCACTTAAATAAATGGATGTACCGCTGATGATTTTATTCCAAGTATAGATTAAGCTTCCACTGCTAGAACCATTGACTGTTGCTGTTAAACCCACAGACTCTCCAATACAGGACAAACCTGGAGCCGAAAGATTAACAGTGAAGTCTTCTACATGAATTGTTTTTTGACCAGTAACTACACAACCTGATGTACTTGTATAAATATACTGAACATTGTAAAATCCATTCTGATCACCATGAAACTGGTAAACACCATTGCTGGACGTCACTCCTGCTCCAGAAAAGACTGCTCCTGCAGGATTAGAAGTCAGGACAAGTGGCGCTGAACCTACACAAAGAGCATTTGGAATGTTCGTTGTAACTGTCGGCGTAGCGATTACTTCAATGATTTTTTTAGCTGCACAACCATCTGAAGTAGTGTAATTAATAGTATAAGAACCTACACCTGCAACTGATGGAGTAAACGTCGCTGTACCGTCTCCATGGTCTGCCAGGCCGGTCAATGCTGTAAATGTACCAGGTCCAACAGTTGTAGTAATTTGTACCGGAGTTGCATTGACGCAATAGATGCCTGTTGTATTGATCCCTACTATAATAGATTGCACTGTGCCTGTTGAATACACCGTTCTAATGAAAGAAGAAGTACAATAAGTTTTTCCCGTTACTTTACTTGTAATATTAAAGGAAACAGCACTTTGCTCTTTTAATCGCAGTGTAAAATTAATTGTTTTAACAGCTCCTTTATTAAACATACTACCTGTGGTGATATCAGAAGCAATATAAACTCCAGGTGATGGATTGGTTATTGAATAGTCCGATGACACCAATTCGACATTCGCAGGTAAATTAAGTTCCAAGTTCAACTCCTCAATATTACCATCTTTTAAAGATTGAATTTGAACTTCATATGGGAAATTCTGACATAAAATAACAGGCAAATTATTATTCAGCTTAGGAGATATCTGTATGGCCACAGCAGGAACATTCATGACAATCGGATTGCTCAAATCCTTAACATCGCAAGCATTTGCAATCTCACTAGTATTCTGAGGATATGCAGTACAATTCCAGCCATACTTCAACAATAATTGTTTTATTTCCTTTATACAACTTGGCAATTGAGAATCGTCATCATTGTAATTAGCCAGCATTGGATCACAACCGATCGGGCATGTGTATTGCACAACAAGCGTGTATTCATTTCCGGTAGTGTTTCTTGGTATGAAGTTTTGACCATTCTTTTTCAATGAAGCGATCCCGGTTGAACCATTGTAAAAACTATTGCTGGCAGAAGAGAAATTAGATGAGTTAACGACTCCTTCATACACGCCTATAACAGAAACACCTTGCAAAGCTAAAGCCGATTTGTTACTTACAAATAAAAATGGATTATAGGCATCAATGGAGTGTATAGCGTTGCCTAATACATCTCTCACAGGATTACCAAACCCATCAAGTGGATCTAGATTGTCTAATTTCAGGGAAATGTAATAATTATTTCCGTCCAGGTATACAGACGTAGCAGCTGAAGCATTTAATTGAGTCTCCGGTTTATGAATACTGTATATAGGTGTCCCATTTGAAGGAACATTCTGATTTCCGGCAAGGGTATTAGGCAAAGAAGGTAGTGTAGCCACTACCTGATTGGAAATAAGACTATAAGGTGGAACTACTAAAGAAGTTGAAGCTCCTGCATCTATGTATACAGATTCAAAAGGTACATTCTTACATATGATAGGAGTAAACTCAACCTGGCATACTATAAATACATTATCATCTGGTACTCGAATACCTTGACCTGTATAGAGAAGAGAAGATTGGGTACCCAAGATATTGGATCCATTCAAAATCTCATGATGAATGTTTACAATTACATTTCCCCCTGAAACTTGCAATACATTATTAGCGATTGCCTGATTGACTTCTGTTTCATTTGAAAGAATAAGATAATCACCAATGTCAATCGACTGTGAAATCGTTCTTCCCTTATCTACTCCGTTACCAATTTTAAGGCCAGATACTTTATAACCCGAAGGAATAGGGAAGCTAAACGAAGAATTTACTATTTCTTGATTTGATGCTGTATGAACGAAACTTCGATATTCATTGCGGAAGGAATTGACCACAAATGCTCTAGCTTGCCATACGGACTCCATACGCTGAGTACAAGCGTTAATCAATCCATCATTCACAGAATACTTTACCAGGTTCGTAACTACCGGAATATAATTGATCAAATTTTCATAGGATGCACACCAATAAAATTTATCTGTGAGATTACAAGACGCTGAAGTATTTGACCAATCACATATTGTATTTGAAGCATCGCCACCAGAGAAGCTCCAATCGGCCGCATTTACACATTGGTCACAATCCGAAAAATACGCTTGAGAAATAACATAAATAAGTTTAGAAGGTCCAGGTCCATTACTTGTGACTACATTTTCACTAATCACATTTAAATTATAACGTAGGTATATATTCTGTCCAACAAAATTATTAAAGTCTGCCAAAGATAATTTTGCCAAATCTGCAGGCTTTGCATGTGCAATAAACTCTCCTCCTGTGGTTGCTAAAAAATCTACCGAATACCAAGATGTCTCATCAATAGATATTTCCGCTTTACCAGAACTGGCTTGCAGTATGCCTGATTGACTTGGTGCGATCTTTATGTATAAGTTGTCAAGATATGTATTCCTATTTGTCAAGTTAGACAAAGTATAACCTCCTGTGTCTCCATCAGAAATGAATACCGTTACTTTACCAGTCAATTGATCTCCATTAGTACAGTTTACTTTTAATAAACCTTCCACTTTATCATCGCTATCAGGAATACCGTTGTTGTTGTTATCTTTCAGTCCTAAGAACTCGGGTATTCTTTCTAAAGTAGAATTGAGCACGTTGCCACCTGGTGTCAAGCAACCTGGACAAACTACAGTAACATGTAAATCTTTTGTATACAAAGGCATCAAACATTGAGAACTACAGATTGTTTGATCAGGACGATAAGATAACGTTTCAAGAATATTAGTAACCGGAGGAGCAGGACAAACAGAACGCAGTTTAAACTCTAGACGCATAGAAGAAAGTAGTGTATTCGCATAGGACTTTGTCCATTCCGGCAAGGGATGGGTTCCTGCCAATGCACTAAGTGTCTTATAAGAAAATGTGATTCTATAAACACTGCCCTCCGCGGTGCTACTTATTCTAATAGGTGCTGCACTAGGAAGCCACTCTTTCCCCGCGTCATTGATAAATCGAATCAAATATCTATTAGGATCGGAAACAGCCATATTTGGTGTAGCACATGCATTGCCACAATCCGCAAAGCCACAAGAATTTGTATACAATTCCGGCAAAGCATTACCACCTAATGTAATATCTAAATCTGCGCCAGTCTCCATAGCAAGGTCCACTATTAGATCACCCCATGTGTTTACATCATCCGGTAAAAGGTTATAATACGCCTGTTTATTTTGAATACTAATTATTTGAGTTTCTCCGTCAAATGTCGAAAGACATTTATCTTGATTCCCTTTCATGGTTGGATTATAAGGAAGAACATCTTGTGCAAACTGATTTTCGCCTTGACCGAAGGTTGATGCAACCATTTTAGGATTTCCATCGCAATCCGCTAAAAATGCTTTAATGATAGGAATTGAAAAACCTCCTGTAAATGTATTTGCAGCAGAGCAACAATGCTTGTCTTTCCAATTGATACGGACTCTTTCTCCTGGCAAAAGACGAATACTTTGCTGTATACCAAACCCATCTATGTAATCTGAAATTACTCTGCAGATCAAATAAGCTTGAGATTCTCCGCAAGAAGGAGTATAAGCCAAAACACCGCTTGCGGCAGGATCGCCTAGAAGATCTCTATAGTAATCAAAAGAAGAGGCTTCATTACTACTTTGATCTATACCGTAAATATTGCTCTCTCCCTGTACATAATTATGATTTACTAATGCGGTTCCTGAAGATTTAATCGTGACTCCGTCCGCAGCAAATATTTCTATTACAAAGCTATTCTGATATGTAATATGTCCAGTAACTGGAATAAATGAAAATTGCAATCCATTCGCCGGCGCATTTCCGGTATTCATAAAACCATAAGAAGCCTGTTGTGGTTGAGATTCATCAAAACAAGTATAATAAGGTGTTGATCTTTCAAATCGGCTATCTCTTAAGATTACTGGGGCACCATTACCTTGAACAACCTCTGTAGAATAACTTTTACCATTGCACAAATCATCACTAGAACAACCTGTCTGTATATGAATATTACTACGACCCCTATCTGTAGTATTAATACACTTGGTTATCTTGACTGTTTCCTTTATTGTAAAAGACATCCCAGGATCAATTACTTGATTTAATGAAGCAGTAACATTATTGGTTAGTGTCTGAACACTTCCATTAGCATACCATACTTCTATGGAAACAATACTTAATGATGTGTTACTTGAAACACTAATATTATCGTTAATATTCAATACTCCTGTGTAAGGACGTGGTGAAGTATTTTTATAAATAAATGTTCTTTCAATCAGATCACCTACATTACCAATTTGAGATGGAGGATTACCATTGGGTTCAAGTAGAGCACCATTCTGATTAGCAAAAAGATTTACACTTTGTGTAGCCTGAATTGTAAGAGTATTATTCTTTACCTGAAGAGCAGCAGATAAGTAAGATGCTTCTACGCTACAGCCCGCCCACACATCAAACTGTATACTAGTATTGCCGGATAAATTAGCAGCATTGACCGTGAGTATCGATGCACCCTCGACAAAACTAGGGAATAAAAATCTATCGGAATTTCTCGGATTGTAAATGTGCAAGCCGGTAATATTAAAGTCAATATTAAAGGTATGATCCATTAAGGAAGTTACAGTGCTAACATTAACAGTTACAGTTTGCCTTGCGCCGCATCTTGTAAGCGAAACAGGAGCCGCAATATTATAAGTAACTTGCGCAAAAGAAGTGAAAGCACTTGTTAACACTAAAAAGTGAAACAAAAAGATAATCTTTTTCATAAAAGAAAACTGTTTAGTATAAAAAGGGTATTGTTTATTTAATTCAGGATTTAAAACCAGTCTAATGTGGTTTCAACTATAAGACCACAACCTTTAACTTTTTGCTTCCGCGTATGAATTTTTTAACTCTATAAAAACTTAACTGGTTTTAATTGAGGTGCTTAATAGTAAAAATAGTTGCTATCGCTTCAACACCTTCTCCAAAACCGCCACCGCCTTATCCACTTCCGCTTCCGTATTCATTCTGCTAAAAGAAAAACGCAGGTAACCTGAATCAGGGTTGGCACCGATGGCTTCTAAAACGTGTGAACCGATTTGTGTACCGCTGGTGCAAGCGCTGCCTGCTGAAG
>JACMQM010000069.1 GCA_014376985.1 Cytophagaceae bacterium
CAGTGCCCGACAGCTCATTACCTATTGCGGAAGCGTACAACAAATCTTCAACACCCCATCAGGTAAACTCAAAAAAATTCCAGGTATACGCGATCAAATCGCCACCTCTTTAAAAGATCCGCAGCTTTTTCAAAAAGCAGAAAGTATTATCGCCCAATGCGAAAAACACCACATCACTATTGTTTTCATTACGGACCCACTTTATCCAAAGCGGTTGAAAGAAATAGAAGATGCCCCTATCATTATTTACACAAAAGGGAATACTGAAAGCGATCGAAACAAAACTATCGCTATTGTAGGTACACGAAAAGCATCGGCTTACGGGAAGCAATGTTTGGAAAATCTATTACAGGAGCTCATTCCATGGAACCCTGTCATAGTAAGTGGACTGGCTTACGGGATCGACATTACAGCACATAAAGTTTGTCTGGAATTGGGATTAAGAACCATTGGTGTGTTAGGCAGCGGCATTCAAAATATTTACCCCAATCTTCACCAGCAAATTGCACAAAACATGTGCGAACAAGGAGGATTGATTTCTGAATACGCTCCAAACGTCAAACCAGAGATGTATCATTTTCCTGCCAGAAACCGCATCATTGCAGGTTTGTGTGAAGGCATCATTGTAGCCGAAGCCGGAGAAAAAGGTGGAGCGCTCATCACCGCTCAATTGGCAAACTCTTACAACCGAGAAGTCATGGCAATACCTGGCAATCTAAAGATTTCTACCTCTATCGGTTGCAACAACCTGATCAAAAACAATCAAGCTCATTTGTTGACTTCAGGGAAAGAAGTCGCCGAACTACTGAACTGGGACGTTGAGTCAACCGGGCCTTCAAAGTTCAAACTAAAAGACGTAGAACTCCTGGCCAGCCTCACGGAAGAAGAACGTAAACTCTATGAACAGATTGAAAAAGAAGAAAACATTATACTTGATGACCTGGCCTGGAAAACTGGAATTAATATCTCAAGAACAGCCAGCCTGCTTTTACAGTTGGAAATGAGTGGATTAATTCAGATGTTTCCCGGTAAAAAAATCAGAATTACTTGATCAGATATCGTTATATTTGATCTTGAGCCTTGATGAATTTTAGATGGAGTTTAATCATTACCAGGTATTAGGTGTTCCGCGCAATGCGTCTCTTGACAACATCAAGAAAGCGTATAAAACATTGGCAAAGAAATACCATCCGGATGTCAATCTTGGAAGTAAATTTTACGAAGACCATTTCAAAAAAGTAACGGCTGCTTATGCGGTGCTGTCAGATCCGATCAAGCGTCAAGCGTATGACGTAAAATTATTCCATGCCGAGCGACCAGCACAACCGAGACCTGCGCAAACAAAACCTGTCGCTCAGCAAAAACCAAGAAGACCGGCAACAGTTCAGACACAAGCGACTTTCTCTTTTAGCCTGAGCATGCCCTCGAAACAAAATCTGATCGTCATTGGAGTGCTTATACTATTTGTTATTGGAGGATACACTCTTTTTAATGTCATGAACAGACTGGCTTCCGATAATCACTATGAACTCGGGCTAGAATCTGAAAATAAAAAAGACTACGCGGGTGCCATGTACTACTACGAGCAAGGCATTGAAATGGACAACAGCAATTACAAAATACAAGAGCACCTGGCAGATGTATTGATTTATGCCAGACCGGAGTTTAAAGAATCGTATTTGAAAGGAGCATATCTCTATGCCTGCGTATTACAACATACGGAAGAGAACAAGGATACTTTGTTCTATAAATTATCACAATGCTATATAGAATTGGATGAATACGATAAGGCTTTGATAACCCTAGAAGAAATTAAGCCGTCCTTTAATGATACGATACTATTATTGAAGGGAGAATGTTACACCAAAAACAAACAGTGGGATAATGCGCTATCAGCATACGACGAATTCATGAGCAAACATTCCTTTTCAGATTTAGCACATCAGAAAGCAGGTTATGCGCACTACAAGAATGTAGAATATGAAAAAGCGAAAGAACACCTGGATAAAGCCATTCTCATTAATCCATCTAACGGTGCCAATTATTATGTGCGAGGCTTAGTAGCAATTGCTACCGCAGATACACTGGATGCTTGCAGAGATTTTGAAACATCCTATGAACTTGAATACGAAGGAGCCGATCGTGCCGTCTATAAGTTTTGTCAAACGCATTAAATCAATGAAATACCTTTTCTATTATTTACTCTTCTTGTATAATAGCACCGCATTGTTTGCTCAGTCTTACGATAACTTTTTTAAAACACCTAACACCTATCGTACACCAACCAATATATACTATTGGAAAAATAAACAGCCAAACGCAGGTTATTGGCAACAGGATGTGCATTATAAAATTCACGCTACACTTGATGACTCAGCACAAGTATTGGATGCTAAATTTTACGAGCTCACTTATTGGAACAATTCTCCTGACACTTTAAGAGAAATCTATTTTCATATTTATCAGGACGCCTTTAGACCTGGCTCCTACTACCATGAGCTCTCTAAGGAAAATCATATAGAAGTAAAATTCGGTCCAAAGGAAGCACAAGGATTAACAACCCAAGTATCAGAAGTGACAGTCAATGGTCAGGCAGTTAAGATCATTCAGGACAATACCGTATTTAAAATCGTACTGCCTAAAGCAATCGCTTCAGGAGATTCTATCCGTGTTAACATGCAATTCAAAACGTGGTTCGATACCGGCACGATGCGCCGGAGAATGAAGACCTATACAGAGTTTGACAGCAAACATTTTGACGGCGTGCATTGGTATCCTACAGTATGTGTATACGACGCACACTCCGGATGGAACACTGATCAGGACCTGGACAAAGAATACTACAACAATTTCGGAACCTTTGACGTGGCACTCGAACTCCCTAATGAATACATTTGCGACGGCACGGGAGAGATCGTGAATTATAAAGAAGTACTGCCTGACAGTTTGCGCACAGCGCTCGATTTGAAAAACTTTGCTAAAAAACCGTACGGAGAAAAACCATCCGTTATTGTTCCCAAAATAAAAGGTAAAACGAAAACATGGGTCTTCCATGCAGAGAACGTACATAATTTTGCCTTTACTACAGACCCAACTTACCGTATCGGAGAATTGGAATGGAAAGGCATTAAAGTCATTACCCTTGCTCAGGAACACCACGCGGCCTTATGGCAACAGTCAGGTCCTTTTACTTTGCGTGTCATTCAAATTTACTCGAGGGACTTTGGGCACTACGCCTGGCCTAAAATAATCATTGCGGATGCAAAAGACGGAATGGAATATCCGATGATCACACTGGATGGAGGAACCTACCCTCAGCACCAAGGCTTGTTGGCACATGAAGTCGGACACATGTGGTTTTACGGTATGGTCGGTTCCAATGAAACGTACCGTGCTTCCTTAGACGAAGGCTTTACTCAATTTCTTACCGTGTGGGCATTGGATGAAATCAATGGGAAAGTTCGCCTACGCAAAGGGAATAATAATTATGTCACTAAATACCTTGATCCTTTAGAGAACGAATACATGAATTTGTATTTGCCTTATCTCAATCACGTCACGGAAAACTTTGACGAACCGTTGAATACGCATTCCTCC
>JACMQM010000070.1 GCA_014376985.1 Cytophagaceae bacterium
CCCTTTTCTTTTGTTACTTTTCTTTTGGGAGAGCAAAAGAAAAGTAAAAGGATGGTATAAAAAACGAACTTAATAGTTTAAAACAACTCTTTGCCTTCAAGAAACGCGCAAGGCCCTCTGCGAAAGACCCTGCGGGGACAAAAAGTAAAGGCTGGTATAAAAGCGAACACAAGAGTTTGTAACAGCTATTGCACTTACTCCCTAAAGTTTCTTACTTTTACTCTTTAGTAAAAACAAAGCATGCCAAGCAACTCTACCGTCCTTCATGTTCTCAAACTCACAGCTTCCGTCATGGAGCTGCACGAGGAAAACGCGTTTAAAATACGCGCTTATCAAAACGCGGCCATTGCCATTGACAAAACACCTTATGCCATAGAAGATTTGTCCGACGAAGACTTGTCTAACTTACAAGGCATCGGTGTGAGCATGGGTAAAAAAATCCGTGAGATTGTTGCCACAGGTAGTTTATCAGAACTCCATGCCTTACTTCAAAATACACCTGCAGGTCTCCTTGAATTATTTGACCTTCCGGGCATAGGTGCAAAAAAAATTCGTACACTCTGGAAAGAATTAGGAATAGAAAGCACCGCGCAATTGCTGGAAGCCTGCAACAGCAATCAAATCGCCGATCAAAAAGGCTTTGGCGAAAAAACACAGGAGAACCTTCGCAAAGCCATTCTCTTTCAACACGAACAAAGTAAAAAACTACTCATACCAAATGCCCAACAAAAAGGGAGTGAATTGTTGATGGTATTGAAAACAATCTTCCCGCAACTTCACATCAGCTGGTGCGGAGAGCTATACCAACAAGCAGAAATTGTTACGTCTTTAGAATTTATAGTGGGCACCAATGATCCGGTGAAAACATTAGATACCATTCAATCTAAACTCAGCGCTGATTGGACACCTGCAGAAAGTACTCCTTTTACTTTACGCGGTCTGGAAAAAACTACCGGAGTTCCTTTAATCATCAGAACCTGTTCTTCAACTTCTTTTGAATCGCAACGCTTAATATTCTCTGCAGAAAAAGACCATCTGCGTCATGCTATTTCTGAAAGAGAAACCTTTATGGATGTCTGCATGAAACATGCCGCACAATCAGAACAGGAATTATATGCCACAGCAGGTGTGCCACTCATTCCTGCCGAGTGCCGTGTAGGCTATGCAGAATGGAATTTAGCAAAGGAAAATAAAATCGACCAACTGCTGTCTTATAAAGACATCAAAGGTATTTTTCATAACCATAGTACATACAGCGACGGTATTCATACGTTAGCTGAAATGGCACATGCCTGTATCAACGAAGGCTGGCAATACTTCGGCATCGCAGACCATTCGCAAACCGCTTTCTACGCCAATGGTTTGAAGGAAGACCGAGTGCTGCAGCAGTTTTTGGAAATTGATGAACTGAATAAAAAACTGGCACCTTTCGTAATCTTCAAAGGCATTGAATCCGATATCTTAAACGATGGCGCATTGGATTATCCGGATGAGTTGCTCAAACAATTTGACTATGTTGTAGCTTCTGTTCACTCCAATTTAAAGATGGACGAAGAAAAAGCAATGACTCGATTGATCAAAGCCATAGAGAACCCGCATACCACCATGCTGGGTCACATGACAGGGCGTTTGCTCTTACGCCGCGAAGGTTACCCGCTCGACACCTATAAAATCATCGATGCCTGCGCGGTTAATAAAGTCATCATCGAGTTGAATGCCAATCCCAATCGCTTAGATATCGACTGGCGCTTTCTGGATTATGCACAAGAGAAAGGCGTAATAATCAGTATCAATCCAGATGCGCATGAACAAGCAGGCATACTCGATACGCATTACGGAGTAATCTCTGCACGCAAAGGAGGATTGCTGGTGCAAAACACCTTCAACACATTAGGTCTCGAAGAAATCAAAGACTATTTTACAACAAAGAAAAAATAATCCCACTTGAAGAAAGTTCTGATCATTCGTTTTTCCTCTATAGGTGATATTGTATTGACAACACCTGTCATACGTTGTATAAAAAAACAACTTGATTGTGAAATACATTTTTGCACCAAAGAAAGTTACAAGAGCATAGTGGCTAATAACCCTTATGTAGATAAAGTACATATTCTAAAAAACAGCATTTCGGATCTGGCGAAAGAATTGCAAAAAGAAAAATTCGATTGCATCATCGACCTTCACAAAAACTTACGTACGCTCAGAATAAAAAGTAAACTGAAGGTGCCTGCTTATAGCTACGACAAAATTAATATTCAAAAATGGTTGATGGTTCAATTCAAAATCAACCGTCTCCCGGCTATACATATTGTAGATCGCTATTTAAAGACAGCGGCTACACTAGGAGTTGAAAATGACAATGAAGGGTTGGATTATTTTATCCCCGAAAAAGACCATGTTATTCTAAGCAACTCCGGAGATTTTAAGGCAGGGAATTATGTAGCCATTGCCATTGGTGCGCAACATGCCACCAAACGCCTGCCTTTGCATAAACTCATTGAGCTTTGTACTAACATTCCCTCTCCTATCATTCTGTTGGGAGGAAAAGAAGATGCAAAAACAGCCGAACAAATCATGGCAGCACTTCCAGAACGCAAAGATATTTTTCAGGGTTGCGGAGCGTTTAATCTCAATCAATCGGCATCGATTGTCAAACAATCTAAAATAGTAGTGTCACACGACACCGGGTTGATGCACATTGCAGCCGCTTTCAAAAAAGAGATTTGGAGCATCTGGGGAAATACCATTCCTGAATTTGGAATGTATCCTTATCAAACGCAACACCACGTCATCGAAAGAAACAACTTATCCTGCAGGCCTTGTTCTAAAATAGGATACCAACGCTGTCCTAAAAAACATTTCAAATGCATGGAAGAACAGGATTTGAGTTTTGCAAAAGAATTGTAACTGGCCTGATATAAGAGGTCACTCAGTCATTTCTTACTGTTAACGCTAAAACCGCAAACCTATACTGAATCCTAAATGCAAAGAAGGTACAATATTGAGCCCTCCTTCACTTTGATTTATCTTCTCTACTATTACAGGTGAACTGGAAGTAGTGGTAATTTTAGAGGTCTTTAAATAGTGAAATATATCTGTATCAGTTTTCCTAAATCCAAAACCACAAAACAAATCAAATTCAAATGCCGTCTGCTCTGAAATCTTTACAATGGGTCTTATTCCAATCAAATATTTCAATCCATATGAGTCCACGTTTACACTAGCTGAATCATAATATCGCTTTACGATATTTCTATCCACTTGATCTTCCCAGGTAACATTCACATGATCATAATTTGAATTGCGATAAAAACCAACTACTGAAACATAAAACAAACCATAAAACATCGGTAAAGGAGCCTTGATAGCCAAACCTAAATATTTACTTTCCGAATAAGGCATGAACATGATTTCAGTGGTCAAGTCATTAATATTTAATTTATCATTATTTTTATACAATCCACTGGATAAAGTTCTTGGCTTGTAGCCTAATTCTGCACCAACACTAATCCTTTTATAAACGGTTCTATGGTATGACAAGTTGATCTCGGAAACAATGAGCGCTGCAGGCTGCCAGGTAATTGAATTCTTATACTGATCTAACAACGATAAATTATATTTTCTTAAAGAATCCCGTCGAATAATTCGTAAAGCATGTGCTATTGAATCAAGTCTTTGCGCTTGTTTCATTGCTTCCTCTCTTAATAATATTTTTTCTTCTCGTTTTACTTTTTCCTCAGCAATTATTTCTTCTCTACTACGAATGTTTTTTTCTCTTTGCACATGAATGACAGCTTGCACCTCTTTCTGTTTTAAAACTTCTACAGGAGGAGTATAAGAACTATCAAAATTCATCATGACCTCTTTTTGCATAAACCGATAGGGAGCCCCTGTAATCAAATCAATACCAAATGGTATACAAACGGCAGCATAAGTCACTGGGGCATCCAATATAAACCATCGCCATTCGTATTTGTTTCCTAATACAAACACCCGCTCCTCATATCCAGGATATGCAAAAACAATATTTAATGGCTGCTTCGGTGACTCCTTTACTATAAGAGGTGTATTACCTATAACTTTACCACGAACTTTTACTGTTGCTCCCTGAGGTTTAGAATCAATGGTGATTTGTTGCTTCGTTCCATTAAAAATCGTAGCGCAACCGCTACAAAAAAAAACTAGAAAGAAAAAAAGCAAAGCGACTTTATAAAATGAGTTCATCATGAAAAATTAAAGGAGTTGGTCTAATTGTTTCAAAGGTAGTACAATACAAAATACAATGCAAGCATTGTATTTTGTATTGTAGAAATAACTGTATATCAGCCATATAGCAAAACGGCCCTTATTCCGTAGAAATAAGGGCCGTTAAAACATACGCTCTCCGCTCCGTTTCTACTCTATTCTTTACTGAACTATCACTTTTCTGGATACAACAGTAGCACCGTCTTGTCGGACATAAACCACATACAAACCTGGTGATAAAGTACTGATGTCGACAGATTGAATTTGTGACGCAGCGTCAATAGCATACGACGTTCTGATGCGTTCTGTGCCTAATACATCGGTAACCACAATATCCACTTTACCCATTGGCATGGCATTCATGCTAATAGCTATATGATCATGTGCAGGATTTGGACTGATGATGAAATTCTTTTCCAATGCATTCTCTACGGAGGTTGCCAAGCCACAATTCAATACGTCTCTACGCATGATATTATCCAGGTAATAAGTATCGGTGGTATAGGTATTGGCCCTGAATAAAAACGTAAACTGATCGATTGTTGTCGGTGAAGTCCCAAGATCGGGTCTGCTTTGCAAGGTAAACTTTATTCTCTCCCATTGATTTTGAACCGTCGTCACTCCTCTAAAAACCGCTCTGCGACCGGAAGGATAAGCTTGTGATGTCTTAGCTCTATTTTCAAACTGCCAAAGAATATCCGAACCGATAGGTGCTGCTGTATATACATCCATGAATAAAACATTATTGCCATTTTCATAATCCACGGACGTAGGTAGAAAATTGACATCGTATTGCAATACGTCATATTGTTCACTAGGATTTCTTTTGTAAAGTGCCACTGTCGAAGAACTATTGACACCATTCGTACCAGGATTAGGGCTTGCCGCATCATACATTACTCCAGAAGTACTAGTAGAATAAGATAATAATGTGTTGGATTCAAAATCATCAAAATAAACATCGCAACCATTTGGAATGACATTTACAGCTTTATAAAAAGTATAATGCCCACATGCACCAATCACTGCATCTACTGAAACATCACCACCGGTAGATCCCCAAGATACATTGATGGTATTGGTACCTTGGCCACTAACAATCGTTGCACCTGAAGGGACAGTCCATGCATAAGAAGTTCCTGTACCATTGCTGATAGAATAAGCATACGTTTGTCCCGCAATAACTTTTGTTACTCCGTTAATATGCAAACTATTAGGGTTGCTGTACACTCGTACATATTCAACTTCCAAGGTTTGAGGCAATACAGTCGAACCATTTGGATTACCTCCAAAATCACCGCCTACAGCTAAGTTCAAAATAATATAAAAATTTTGATCGAAAGGCCATGCATAGGATCCTATATCCGTTTTAGTAATCGTATAAAAATTAACATCATCGATATACCAACTGATGGTATCGACTTTCCATTCTACTGCATACACATGAAAATCAGTTGAAAGATCATTAAGCCCAGTGTATGCTGCTCCTCTATATTTATGATCTGTACTTGGATCCGTTCCATAATGAATTGTTCCGTAAGTAGTCTTGGCATCGCTTCCTTTCATTTCCATGATATCAATTTCACCACTGCGCGGCCATCCCCCATAAACAGAAGATTGGGGCATCATCCAGAATGCTGGCCATAATCCTTGTGTTTTAGGTAGTTTCATTTTGGCTTCTATCCTTCCATACTTAAACGATTGTTTGCCATTTGTCCAGATTTTGGCAGAAGTGTAATTATTGCCTCCGTATGATTCTGCTAAAGCTGTAATTACCAGCTTGCCATTTATCAATGATAGATTTTGAGCACGATTGGTATAATTCTGCAACTCATTGTTTCCATAACCTCCTCCCCCGGTTTGAAATGACCAATCAGTAATATTCAATGAGGTCTGATCGAATTCATCCGACCATATCAATGTTGGACATTGTGCTCTAGCTGTAAAATAAGAAATCATCCATAATGCAATACACGTGATTGCTCTTAAGCTTATAAGTCTTAATTGTGTCATACTAAGTTTTTTAAATGTTGTAAATTATTCAACTACTTGGATCATCGCACATCGCACTTGTATCATATACGGTAAATCGCAACAAGTGGAACTATAAAATGTCAAAAGGTCTTGTCCTGCATGGTAAAAAACCACACAGGACAAGACCTTTTGAATAAACGAAAGAATGTACCTTATATTTTAGTAACCCCTACCGCATTTAATCCTTTTTTTCCTTCTGTTACTTCAAAGCTAACCTTGTCATCTTTTGTTACAGGACCTTTCAACCCTGACACATGTAAGAAGTATTCCTTGTTAGTACCATCTTCTAAAACAAAACCATACCCTTTTGATTCATTAAAGAACTTTATTATACCTGTTTGCATAAGACTAAAATTTGTATTCTACCTACATAATTTATAAAAAAAAGGAAAATAGAAAAAGACTTTATCTCATTATTTTCAAAGTGATGATAAAAAAAGCCCGTAATTCAAAATTAAGCGCTTTTTCTAACTCAACACCTTTTATTTCATCAGGTATTCTTTCAAATCCTTAAACTGATTGCCCATTAGAATGGACACTTTTTTCAATTTCCCTGCCGCTTGCAAACTTTCAGGGATCTCAATATTCTTTCCGATAACATCATTCACTACTTCTATAAACTTCGCTGGATGTGCAGTAGAAAGGAAAATACCCGTCACATCTTTCGCAGAATTTTCATTTATGTAAGCACGCAACCCCAGGTAAGCGACAGCAGTATGCGGATCTAATACATAACCTGTTGTATCGTATACTTTCTTGATGATGCCTTCTGTTTGTTCGTCCGTAAAATACTTACCGGTAATATCCGCACGAATCGCTTTTACATCTTCATTATAAAAAGCTACCAAACGCTGATAGTTACTAGGATTGCCAACATCCATCGCATTAGAGATCGTTCTTACAGAAGGTCTTGGGTTGAACACGCCAGAGGCTAAGTAATCAGGAATAACATTGTTAGCATTAGTAGTCGCTACAAAATGATGAATCGGTAAGCCCATGCGCTTAGCGATTAATCCACCACAAAGGTTACCAAAATTTCCGCTTGGTACACTGAACACGACATCCTTTCCCAACTTCTTCACTTGCGCATAAGCATAGAAGTAATAGAAGGATTGAGGAATCAAACGACTAATGTTGATCGAATTCGCTGAGCTTAAATTGAATTTCGCATTCAACTCTTCATCCAGGAATGCTTCTTTCACCATGCGCTGGCAATCGTCAAATGTACCTTGTACTTCTAACGCTGTGATGTTTCCACCCAACGTAGTCAATTGTTTTTCTTGCAAGTCACTCACTTTACCGCTTGGGTAAAGGATTGTAACATGAATACCTGGCATGTTGTAAAAAGCTTGTGCCACTGCTCCACCCGTATCACCGGAAGTAGCCACTAGTATATTAATATCTTCTTTGTCTTTCGCTAAGTAGTACGACATCAGTCTAGACATGAAACGCGCACCGAAATCTTTGAAAGCCAAAGAAGGTCCGTGAAACAATTCCAATACATACATGTTATCCTGTACTTTCACTACCGGTGCATCGAATGAAATCACCTCGTCAATGATCTTTTTCAAATCTTGCTCGGGCACATCATCGCCGATCAATGCTTTGGAAACTTCAAAAGCAATTTCAGCAAAACTTTTTTGTTCTATGGTATCAAAAAACGATTGCGGCAACGTTGGAATTTCTAATGGCATGTATAATCCATTATCCGAAGGCAACCCTTTGAACAAAGCTTCTTTAAAGGAAACTTCAGGCACTGATTTTTTTGTACTGTATAATCTCATTTATGTGTAGTATTAATTCTAATTAAATATAATCTACTTGAGTTATTGAGAAGATTATGGATGAATTTAATTGCTTGTTAATCTATAGATAGGGATGCCCCTGCGGGTCGGGCTTTTCGCTGCAATCCATCACGCGATTATTCCATCACCACTGGACCCTGGTGATTGACTTCCGACACATACGTTTCAGATCCAATTCCTATTTTCTTGAATGCCGCAGCCATCGCCTCCGCAATCATATTGGCTTTATCCAAAGAATCGCTCAATGCAAAGATTGACGGACCAGAACCAGAAATTCCTGCACCGATAGCTCCTGCATTCAATGCGTTTTCCTTTACACTATAGAAACCTGGTATCAACCCTGCACGCGCGGGCTCTGCCACTACGTCTTGCATGGAACGGCCAATCAAACCGAAATCTGATTTCATCAATCCAGCTACAAGACCTGCCACATTACCCCATTGAGTAACGGCAGTACCCAAAGGGATTTCCTTAGGTAAAGCATTTCTAGCATCCTTTGTTTGCACTTCCACGTGAGGATGTACCAAACTGCAATACATACCTTGTGGGGTATTGATGCGCACAATCTCTAAGGGATTGTAACTTCTTACCAATACAAATCCTCCATACAAACAAGGCGCTACATTATCCGCATGTGCCGCTCCGCAAGCGATTAACTCTCCTTCCATCGCGAAAGGAAGCATTTCTTCTACGGTTTTATTTAACCCTAATAATTTATCAACGGCGAAAACACCCGCCACAGAACTCGCAGCGCTGGAACCCAAGCCGCTACCCAAAGGCATGTGTTTGAACAATTCGATTTCTAATCCTTGTTTGATGCCATATTTTTCCAAATACTTAATGACAGGAATACTTACCGTATTAAAATTTGGATCCAATGTTAAACGCCCTCCATCACCGTGTATCGCTTTGATGACGATCTTATCGGTGTCGGTTTTACGCAAAATAATTTCATCACCCGGGTTGTTGACGGCAAATCCAAGCACGTCAAAACCACAAGTCACATTGGCCACCGTTGCCGGTGCAAACACGCGTATCGAATCCGATCCCGCCATGAGATTATCCTTTTAAATAATTACTGATGCTGATGATCTCAGCGAATACTCCTGCGGCAGTAACTTCCGCTCCTGCGCCTGGGCCTTTGATTACTAAAGGTCTTTCTTTATATCGTTCTGTTGTGAACGCAATCATGTTATCGCTTCCTGACAAAGAATAAAATGCATGATTAGCATCGACACTTTGAAGACCAACACTGGTTTTACCGTTATCATACTTCGCAATGAAACGCAAAACTTTACCTTTCTTATCGGCATCGTCACGCAATTTGGCAAACACATGATTGTTCTTTTCTAACTCAACAAAGAATGCTTCTACTGTTTTTGCTTTGCGGCAAGATTCCGGTAAGATGTTTTCTACTTTCACATCGTCAAACTCCAACTCTGCTCCTGATTCTCTTGCTAAAATCAAAATCTTACGCGCCACATCCATTCCATTCAAGTCGTCGCGCGGGTCCGGTTCGGTGAATCCTTTTTCCTTGGCTTCTTTCACCACATCACTAAACTTCTTATCGCCTTTGAAAGTATTGAAAATATAAGATAAGGTACCAGACAAAATTCCTTCTATCGTCAGGATGCGGTCACCGCTGTATTTTAAATCTTTCAGGGTATTGATCACCGGAAGACCTGCACCCACATTCGTTTCATACATAAATTTCACACCAGAATTAAAGGCTGTTTGGTGAAGTTTTGTATAACTCTTGAAGGGACCTGAGTTCGCCAATTTGTTGGGTGTTACAATGGAGATTCTATTTTGCAGTAACTCATCGTAAAACGCTACCACGTCTTTGCTGGATGTATTGTCAACAAAAACCGTATTTGGCAAGTTCAACACTTTCATTTTTTCAACGAAAGCTGACAAGTTAGATTTCACTCCTTGGTCATCTATTTTAGCGGCATAAGAAGACAATGAGATCCCGTTTTCAGCGATCAGCATTTTCTTTGTATTGGCCAAACCGATCACATTGATTTTCAAATGCAATTCTTTCTGCAAGTAAGATTGCTGCTTTTGGATCTGTTTCAATAAAGTTGCTCCGATCAAACCAAGACCAACCACAAACAAGTTCACTGTCTTAGTATCTGCTAAGAAGAAAGACTGATGAATCGCGTTCAACGCTTTCGATAAATCATTTTTCTCAATGACAACAGATAAATTTAATTCAGAAGAACCTTGTGCAATCGCTACAACGTTCACGTTGTTCTTACCCATAGAGTTGAACAACTTCGCAGAAATACCAGGCGTTTTGCGCATGTTATCACCTACAATCGCCAGAATCGCCAGCTCATTGCGAAGGATGGCAGGTTCTATTTTCTTAGCCTGAACTTCTACAGCAAATTCTTCATCGATAGCAGTCTTTGCTTTTTGAGATTCCTTTCCGTCTACAACTAAGCAGATGGAATGTTCAGAAGAAGCTTGTGTGATCAGTATCACATTCACTTTATAACGAGCCAGTGCACTAAACAAACGGGCAGAAACACCTGCTACGCCGACCATGCCACTGCCTTGCAAAGTAACCAATGTAATGTTCTCAATAGAAGTAATTCCTTTGATCATGTAATCTGTCTCTTTTGACTTCTCACTGATCACAGTACCTTCAAAGGTTGGATTGAATGTATTCTTGATCCAGATCGGAATTTTCTTCGCGAATGCAGGAGCCAATGTCGGAGGGTAAATCACCTTTGCGCCAAAGTGTGACATTTCCATCGCCTCTACATAAGAGATAGAAGGCAATGTAAACGCAGATTTCACTTTTCTAGGATCGGCAGTCATCATGCCGTCTACATCTGTCCAAATTTCGATAGCTTCTGCATCTAACGCTGAACCAAAGATAGAAGCGGTATAATCAGAACCTCCGCGACCTAAAGTTGTTGTTTCATTTTTATCGGTAGATCCGATAAAACCTGTTGTTACAACATTGCCTTTCGCGCTTTCTAGAAAAGCCTGGATATTTTTATTTGTTAACTTTACGTTAACTTTTGCATAGCCAAAACTATCATCTGTTTTTACTACTTCTCTTGCATCCAAATAAACAGTCTTAATACCAGACTGCTTCATGTATTCAGCAACAATATAAGAAGAAAGACGCTCTCCGAAACTTTGCACCAGATCGAGGGTACGAGGAGACAATTCCTTTAATAAAAAGACACCTTGCAATAAATCTGCCAATTCATTGATATGTAATTTTACCTGAGCAATGGCTTTGCTTTGAGATTTAGTATCGAGAAGAGATTTAACTGCATTGACATGCTTCTGTTCAATCTCCTTAATCAAATTTTTATACGAACGGTCTGTCTGAGCAGCCTTGTTTCCTACTTCAATCAACAGATTGGTCACACCTGTCATCGCTGAAAAAACGACCACATACCTCTTCTTGTACGTTTTCAGGATCTCAACAACCTTGCGGATGTTATCTACAGATCCTACGGAGGTACCTCCAAATTTCAAAACCTTCATAACCTGTTTGGGCCTTATGTATAGTAAATAGCACGCAAAAATAGAGGTTCTCGGCTGTTTTTCATAAGGAATCACGATTTATATTGAGCAAAGGAAGAAGCTACATCCGGAACTTTTATCCGCTCTTCCTTGTCTATCCAAGCAGACAGCCAGCTGAGTTCTACCAAAATAAACCGGGAGAATTCTTTGAGTATTTCTCAAAAAAAGCTACCTTTCAACCCTATTTTAAGCAATGACTGTGAACAATACATATTCTCATTTGTCAAGAATCATCCCCAGATTCTTACCTAGGCCCTAGGCCGCACAGTCCTTGTGCTAGCCTACGTAGCTAGTATCCCTATCCTAATAATACCAATCTCATTTATTTAATTTATTCTGTTGCTATCTATACCTGTGTTTCAGGTTTCAGAATGGAAGAATTCAAAGTTCAAGTTGCCAACGAAGGGCACAAGCATTTGGCGGAAGTCATTTGTAAAGAAATGGAAGAAAGCGCTAAGGCCAGAGGAACGGGCATTGCAAAGCGTAATCCTGATTACATCCGTCAAAAGATGGAAGAAGGGAAAGCGATCATTGCGACCACTAAATCCGGCGAGTTTGCAGGCTTTTGCTACCTTGAAACATGGGGACACGGGAAATATGTGTCCAATTCAGGACTGATTGTTTCTCCAAACTTCCGCAAGAGCGGCCTGGCGACAAAAATCAAGATCAAAGCCTTTAACTATACACGCAAAAAATATCCGGATGCTAAGTTGTTCGGATTGACTACCAGTGCGGCAGTCATGAAAATTAACTCTGAATTGGGTTATCGTCCTGTTCACTTTACAGAATTGACAGATGATGAACAATTCTGGAAAGGCTGTTCAAGCTGCATCAATTATGAAATCCTGCAAAGCAAAGAACGCAAACTTTGCCTGTGCACAGGTATGTTGTATGATCCGGTGGAAATAAAGGAAAAGAAGTGGGACTTTATTAAGAAGTCTAAGATCTGGGAGCGTTTGCAACGCATAAAAGATGTAGTATTGCTAAAGCCTCTAAAGAAAATAGAAGGCCTTCTTAGATTTTAAAAGACTATTCAAATTAAAATACCAATAGAAATGAGTAACAAAGTTGTTTTAGCATTCAGCGGTGGACTAGATACGACCTACTGCGTAAAATATCTGACCGACGAAAAAGGTTTGGAAGTGCATACTGCCATTGTGAATACTGGTGGTTTCAGCGCAGAAGAATTGAAAGACATAGAAAAAAAGGCTTACGAGCTGGGTGTTAAATCACACACTACACTGGATATCATCGATAAATACTACCAGGAATGTGTGAAGTTTTTGGTATACGGTAACGTATTAAAAAACAACACCTACCCTCTTTCTGTAAGCGCTGAACGTGTATTTCAGGCGTTAGCAATCGCTGAACATTGCAAAAAAATCGGCGCTACAGCTGTCGCTCACGGCAGTACAGGTGCGGGAAATGACCAGGTGCGTTTTGATATGGTCTTTAATATTTTGATTCCTAACGTAGAAATCATCACTCCCATCCGTGACTTGAAATTATCAAGAGAAGCAGAAATCGAATACCTGAAAGCAAAAGGTGTGGTGCGTGACTGGACGAAAACTCAATACTCCATCAACGTAGGTATCTGGGGAACAAGTGTTGGTGGTAAAGAAACATTGACTTCTAACCAATACTTACCGGAGTCTGCTTTCCCTACTCGAGTAACTAAGACAGGTGAAGAAGAAGTAGAATTAACATTTGAAAAAGGAGAATTGGTTGGTTTGAACGGTGCAACAATGAAACCGGTTGAAGCCATTCAAGCATTGCATAAAATTGTAGCGCCTTACGGCATTGGTCGTGACATACATGTGGGAGATACGATTATTGGTATCAAAGGCCGTGTAGGTTTTGAAGCTGCGGCTCCTCTTGTGATCATCAAAGCGCATCACACATTGGAAAAACATACGTTGACCAAATGGCAAATGTATTGGAAAGAACAATTGTCAGGCTGGTACGGCAACTTCGTACACGAAGGTCAATTCTTAGATCCGGTAATGAGGAACATTGAAACATTCCTTACTGAAACTCAGTTGAACGTAAGCGGTACAGTTAAAGTCTTCTTGGCTCCTTATCGTTTCCATGTTGTCGGTATTGAATCTTCTCACGACTTGATGTCTTCTAAATTCGGAAGTTACGGAGAGATGAACAATGCTTGGTCAGGTGACGATGTGAAAGGCTTCTCAAAAATATTTGGTAATCAAACAATGATTTACCATAAAGTAAATAGTGAAAAATAAGGAACGAGTCAGGAGCTAGGAGGTACGATACCAATTAGTGTATCTCTTGTCCCGGAGTGACAGAAGCCTGGTAGCTCATAAATTAAAAACGATGGCAGTCCCGGCAGGTACGAAATATTTCAGATCATGAAAAACATAAAAGTTGGCGTTGTTGGTGGAGCAGGTTATACAGGCGGCGAATTACTTCGAATTTTGGTCAATCATCCAAACGTCGAATTATATTTCGTACACAGTAATAGCAACGCCGGAAATCCATTGCACAAAGTGCACAGCGATCTTTTAGGGAGTACCGATATTTTGTTTACGGATCAATTGAAAGAAGATGCAGATGTAATCTTCTTATGCTTGGGTCACGGTGATGCAGCCAAATTTCTACAAGCCAATCCTCAATTGCTAAAAACAAAGATCATCGACTTAAGTCACGATTTTCGTTTGAATGCAGCTGGCAATGATTTCGTATACGGTTTACCTGAATTGCAAAAAGACAAAATCGCAAAAGCACAACACATTGCCAATCCAGGTTGCTTTGCGACTTGTATTCAATTGGCTTTACTTCCATTAGCAAAAGCTAATTTATTGAACGATGAAATTCATATCTCAGCCATTACTGGTTCTACCGGTGCAGGTCAAAGCTTGAGTACTACCTCACACTTCAGCTGGAGAAACAGCAACATGTCGGTATACAAAGCATTCACGCATCAACATTTGAATGAGATTGGTCAGAGTTTGAAAAGCTTACAACCTTCACACGGAAAGAAAATTAACTTCATTCCTTACCGTGGCGATTTCACTCGCGGCATCATTGCTTCTGTTTACATCAAATCTGATTTAAGTCAGGAAGCTGCAGATAAACTGTACAGGGACTACTACAAAGACGCGGCCTTCACACATGTCGCGACTGAGAACATTGACCTCAAACAAGTTGTCAACACTAATAATGCCTTAGTATTCGTAGAAAAACACGAAGACACCTTATTGATCATCAGCATTATTGATAACCTACTTAAAGGTGCTTCCGGTCAAGCGGTACAAAACATGAACATCATGTTTGGCTTAGATGAAAAAGCAGGATTGAAACTTAAAGCAAATGCATTTTAAATGTAGTGGTCAATTATCAGTGGTCAGTAGTCAGTTAAATGACTAAAAAATACTGACAACTGACAACTGACAACGATTCTACTATGAAAAATTTCGACGTATACCCACTTTTCAACATCGAACCCGTAAAAGCTCAGGGCTCTTACCTTTGGGATAAAAACGGGGTACAATACTTGGACCTTTACGGTGGTCACGCTGTAATATCTATTGGACATTCACATCCTCATTATGTTCAGAAGATTTCTGATCAATTAAATAAAATAGGTTTCTATTCTAACTCTGTTCAAATTTCTTTGCAAGAAGAA
>JACMQM010000014.1 GCA_014376985.1 Cytophagaceae bacterium
CTCTGTTGCTTTCTGAACAGCCTCTTGAGCTTTTACTGTATAATTATTAAAATTCATATCTATTTTCCTCCTCAAACCCTAGTTACAAATTATCATCCAATCCAAAAAATGATTATTATCACGACAAATTGTCTTTTTATTATATGAAAAGTAGAAATACGTGTCAAATAGTCTTTAACGTGAAAGGATTTGAAGACAATACACTATTGAGGAAGAGAAGAAGCAGTGTGGATGAAACTGGGGAATTAATTAACCATTTACAGGCGAAACATACCTCAGCATAAGAAATCTAAAGCGGAAGAGGGAACACGCTGCATTATTTTGTATTTTTACATTCTACATGAATAACGCTAAGAAAGACATAAGGTCATTTACGCTGCCTCAACTGGAAGAGATTTTTGTTTCCATTGGGGAAAAAGCGTTTCGGGCAAAACAAGTTTATGAGTGGATATGGAAACGTTCTGTGACTTCTTTTGATCAGATGACAAATATTTCTCTAAGCACACGTAACGTCTTAGCAGAACAATACGAATTCAGACCTGTAGTCATCGATAGTAAACAAGTGAGTGCCGACGGTACCATCAAATGTGGATTCCGTTTATTTGATGGATACCTGATTGAAGGCGTTCTTATTCCTGCGGACGATCGAATGACAGCCTGCGTTTCTTCACAAGTGGGTTGCTCCCTTACCTGTAAATTTTGTGCTACCGGATACATGGCGCGTAAGCGCAATCTTGATCCGGCAGAAGTGTATGATCAGGTTGTCCTCATCAAACAATTAGCGGAAGAACATTATAATACTCCGTTGACTAACATTGTATTCATGGGCATGGGCGAACCTTTGCTCAATTATGCCAATGTGATCAAAGGTATAGATTTGATCTCTTCTCCAAATGGGTTGAACATTTCCAGTAAGCGCATTACAGTATCTACAGCAGGTATTGCGAAGATGATTGAGAAATTGGGTGATGATAAAGTGAAATTCAATCTTGCGCTGTCTTTGCATGCAGCCAATGACTTGAAGCGAAACGACATCATGCCGATCAACGAAAGCAATAAACTCGACATTCTGGCAAAGTCTTTGAACCACTTCTACAAGCAGACCGGTAATAAGATCACACTAGAGTATATTATATTCAATGGAGTAAACGATGAATTGGAAGATGCGAAAGACTTGTATCGTTTTGCTAGAAAGTTCCCTTGCAAAATCAATATCATTGAATACAATCCCATACAAGAAGCATCTTATCTGAATGCCAGTGAAGCAAAAATGAATGCCTTCAAACAATACATTGAAAGCAACGACATCGTGATCAATGTGCGCAAGAGCAGAGGAAAAGACATCGATGCAGCTTGCGGACAATTAGCCATTAAAGAAAGAAAATAAATAAAATGAAGTACGCTTTTTCAAACATTTGTCTGTTTGTTTTTTTGTTGACAGCTGTAAGTTGCTCAACCGATGTACAACAAGAAACCTCTGATACTGAAATCCCTCAAGATGTTGATAGCTTAGGCCTTCAGCTTACCAACTACGACAAAAACATACAATCGCTGATTCAGGATCCTAATGGGTTGATTCGTGGCTTTTCTTTAGGCATGGATAGTGAATTGATCAAATCAAAAAATAGTAGTTTGCAAAAAGTAGACAGCACTACTACTTCTTATACTTACTCTTCACAATTAGATGCCGTCGAAGCAGCTGACTTTACTTACCAGTTCGCTAATAAAAAAGTAAACAGAATTGAAGTCGTTGTATATCCTGAAAATGAATACAGACAAGGTGTTTATTACAGAGAACTGAAAAACTATTTCTCTTCCAAGTTCAAAACCAAAGCGATGGAAGAAGGCAACAGCCTATCCTGGACAGTGCCTACGCAAGATTTAACGATCCGCCTGACGAAGACCGGTTCTAAAAAATTCCACGATTTACAGTTGGTGTTTGAAAAATTAAAGTAGTCTCTACTTTAATCGCACGAAGTAACATTCATTAGGGATATTAAATGTTTGTATCCCATATCCATTGGTAGTAGGGTAAGAGGAATAAAGATACATTGTACCATTGGCTTGATCAACACTTTTTACAATGCCGCAATGTCCCCAACTCCAATACCAGAATTGCACAAAATCTCCGGGGCGTACATCTGCTAATCGATTAATCGCTGTTCCTTTTCTGCTTTCTGTTAACGCAAAATAAACGCCTTTGGGTATAGGAGAATTATTGAATCTTAACTGATGAATATTTTCTTCGGTGATGATGCGTATCCTGTCTTTCTCTTCTTTACTTAATAAAGTAAATCTCTTCAATACACCGATTAATAATTCGGTACAAACTGAACCCTGATAAGTGGGTGAAATCTTGGCGCCGTTGCTGATGACATGATTCAGAACTTGTTGATTCTTTCCAGGCAGTGAATAAAAAGGCATTGATTCTATTTCACCTGAATAGGAATAGCCCTTTGATAGTAAGGACAAAGACTGGGTTCCAATAAAAAAAACTCCTGCTAAAAGCAATTTAACGGCAACCATAGGCATAATGGATTAATTACTCAATACGAATTGCATACTTGGCTAGTAGCCCAACGACGCCATGAAGAGAAAATTTTGCCTTCTTGATATTATTTAATTCAGGATCGATGATATAATTATTCGCTGTCCTAAAATCAGCTTCTTTTAAATCTGTTGCGTTAAAAACGGCATCCGCTAAATCGCAGTCATCAAATACCGCGTTCGCTAGATTTGCATTGGCAAAAGCTACTTGTTTTAAGGACGTATGAATGAATTTAGTCTTGGTCATTTTCTTTCTGGTGAAAGAAGCATAATCCAAAATGCAGTTTTCAAATCCTACATGAAATAAAAAATCTTCACATTCACTGAAATTAATCCCAAGCAGCTTGCAATGTTTGAATGTCACGTCTCTCAATGAAGTACCGGATAACTTCATCATGGATAAATTGCATCCGATGAATGTACAGTCCGTAAATCGATTGTGTGCGAAGGTACTATCTGATAAGTCACAATCCTTAAAGATACACTGTTCGAATTCGCGATTCCTTATTTCTTTGCCTGAATAAACAATCTTTTCAAAAGTCTTATTTTCGTGAGTTCCTGAATCCATCATGCTTATTAATTATCCTTCTTCTCCATGTCCTTGATCATTCTATAAGAGATCAATCCTAACAATCCCAACACAATGGCTAATGCAGACCAAATCCAAATCTTACTTTTAAACCAGGATTCTTTTACTTCTACTTTTGCTTCCTGCTTTTTAATGAATTCGAATGGCAAAGGTTTTATTTCTGCTAATGCACTTGGAATGCTGTCGCTGAAACTGGCCAAGTCATAAATAGGAAGAGAAGCTTTCTTATTTCCAACACATAACGTATAGTGATTGTTACGCTCTAAATAAGAAACTAAATAGCGTGTCGTTTGAAAAGCTTGAATAGAATTGATTCGCAACGATTCATTATCTTCATTTTCAATTCTGATCAAAAAATCCTTGCCGTATACTTCAGGTATAGAAACCGTATGTGGGCCACTGGATATTAAATCAAACCTAAATTGTTCTGATAATTCAACTCGCATTTTAGCATCACGCGTTACGGTATACAGTATGGCTTTACGCTTATAAAATTTAGGACCATTAATACTAAAATGAAGCGTATGAACATGGAAATTCGCTTTGAATTCAAATTCCACAAATGTTTGTTTCGTTTTTAAACTATCCGCTTGATGAACAACAGGTAGAGGCAATAAAATTTGTTTTGCCGTTTCAACAGATGTTGTGTAATATCCTACTTTAAGAATATTCAACGGAGCGCTGGCGGAGTCATTGACTTCGAGTTTGTAATATTCATAATTACTCAAAGGAAAGCTCATTCGTTTTTCATTGACGACTCCTTGCTGATCATACATCAAACTCAATTGATAATCGTCGGTAATGAAATACCAGTTTTGATTATCATCGCTGCCACTCAACTTTGCCGTCTTATAAGCATTGTTGTTTTTGACGACTAGACTAAAGTTGTCAATGTTATTCTTTCGAGGATTATGAATAATCAGTTTAGTAAAACGTTCCGGACTATTCTCCTTGGAAAGGACGGTGTACTCTTGAAACAAAGTCTTATCGTTGTTCCATTCTTCCTGCAACAGATACGCAACTTCACTTTTATGCTGATCATAAATTCGAAGATCAGCATAATTCATAGTGGTTATTTTATCAGTAATCGTTGGATTTAGAATCAACTTATAAAACCCATCCTGAGATACGCTATCTAAAGCAGCAGACCAATTGTAATATTGTGCCTGCGCAGGAAAAACAAATACACCTAACCATACGATACAAAGTCGTTTAATCAATTTTCTTATCATCTTCTATAATGATTTTCTTAAGTTTTTGATACATGAAGGAAATAATGAGCAAGATCACTCCTAACGAAATGAAGGCTGCTATCTTTCCTCCTTCGGACATTCTCGTGACATCTACAATAAACAATTTAAGTAGTGTAATAGAGAACACAACCAATGATATGATTCTGTAGGTCTTTATCTTCTTCGCCATTCCTATGTAC
>JACMQM010000071.1 GCA_014376985.1 Cytophagaceae bacterium
CGTCTTTTAGTTTGATATCAACATACCCACCTTTGCAGATGGGCGCTTTATCTTGTGTGGTTTGAAATCCTTTTGGAAGATCGGGATAGAAATAATTTTTACGGTCAAAGAAATTGACACGGTTTATTTCACAGTGACAAGCCAATCCCATTTTGATCGCATACTCCACTACCTTCTTATTCAAGCGAGGTAGGATACCGGGATGTGCCAATGTAATCACACTGACATTCGTATTGGGCATGCTTCCATATTCCGTGGAGTCCGGTGCAAAAATTTTGCTTTGCGTCGATAACTGCGCATGTACTTCCAGACCGATTACGGGTTGATACTTGTCTAAAACTTCTTTACTTAATCCCATCGTACGTACTATGATTTCAATGATTATATGATTGGAATGATTCTGTCTGATTTGTAAATGAAAAGGTTTCATTTACAAATCAGACAGAATCAAATCTATTAGTTTAACTGCTTTAAGCTTTCATTTGCTTTGGCTACAACTTTATCTAACCCAGCCGCCTCTTTACCTCCGGCTGTTGCGTAGAATTTCTGACCACCGCCGCCGCCGTTGATTTCTTTGGCGAGTTCTCTTACAAGTTTTCCTGCATCCAATTGCCATTTCTCTACGACGTCGTCAGAGAACATGACCGTTACTTGTGGTTTATCGTCTGCCAATCCTGCAAATACTAAGTATAAAGAAGGTGAAGCTTGTTTCAGATCGTAAGCAAGTTGCCTTGCTGCATCTGCAGAGGGAAGATCCACACGTTGAATGATGACATTCACCCCATCGATTATTTGAGCTTTCGCTAATAGTTCAGTTTTAACTACTCCAACTTGAATCGATTCTAATGCCTGTACTCTTTTCAATAAGGCTTCTTTCTCGTTGATTAATTGTTCCAATGACTTTGCAATGTCTTTGGGTTGTTTCAGCAAGTCACTCAATTTTGCCATCACAGCGCCAGACTCTCTGAAATAAGTTTCCGCACCTCTGCCGGTTACCGCTTCGATACGACGTACACCCGCAGCGACAGAACTTTCCGCTGTCACCTTCACCAATCCGATTTCACCAGTGGCGCGCACGTGTGTACCACCACACAATTCACGAGAGAAAGAAGAATCGAACGTGATCATACGAACATACTCGCCATACTTCTCACCGAACAAAGCCATCGCACCCAATTGTTTGGCTTCCGCGATCGGCACAGAACTACGTTCTTCCAAGGCTATATTTTCTCTTATTTTCTCATTGACGATTTCTTCTACTTTCAACAACTCTTCGTCAGTGACTTTAGAGAAGTGAGAGAAGTCAAAACGCAATACATTATCATTGACCAACGAACCTTTTTGGTTCACATGCTCGCCTAATACTTTTTTCAGTGCGGCATGCAACAAGTGTGTCGCGCTGTGATTTGCCTGTATAGATTGTCTTCTGCTGACATCCACCTTCGCTTCAAATTTAGCTTTAAGGTCTTTAGGCAGTTTGTCGACAATGTGAATGATCAGGTTATTTTCTTTGCGTGTATCTTTTATTTTGATCTTTTCTCCAGCTACAGATGTCAGGTAACCGGTATCTCCTACTTGTCCACCGCTCTCTGCGTAGAATGGAGTTGTATCCAATACTACTTGAAGTTCTTCCGCACCTTTCAACTTCACTGTTCTGTGTTTTACAATGGTAGAAGTTGCCGTCAACAAATCGTAACCTACAAATTCCACTTCATCGTCGTCAGATACAATCACCCAATCCGCCACTTCTGTAGCTGCGGCTTTGCGTGAACGTTCTTTCTGGATGTTCATTTCTACTTCGAAACCAGCTTCATCGATAGTGTATCCGTTTTCACGGGCAATCAATGATATCAAATCAACAGGAAATCCAAATGTATCGTACAATTCAAATACGACTTTACCTTCGATGTTTTTATTTGCAGAAGTAAAGTTGCTGGTTAATTGTTCAATGCGTTTCAAGCCAGTATCCAATGTTCTTAAGAAAGAATTTTCTTCTTCTAAAATCACCTTCTGCACAAAGCCAACCTGTGCTTGTAATTCAGGAAACACTCCTTTGAACTGCTCCGCCAACAAAGGCACTAATTGATTCAAGAATGGTTCTTTGAAACCTAAGAAGGTATAGGCATAACGCACCGCTCTTCTTAGGATACGACGAATCACATAACCCGCTTTTGCATTCGAAGGCAATTGACCATCAGCGATCACAAATGAAATAGCACGGATGTGATCGGACAATACACGCATCGCGATGTCGGTCTTCTCCGTTTGTCCGTATGGAATACCGGATTGTGCCGCGATGTAAGAGATCATCGGTTGGAACACATCGGTATCGTAATTTGATTTTTTATTTTGAACCGCCATCACCAGACGCTCGAAACCCATTCCGGTATCGACGTGTTTGGATGGAAGCTCTTCCAGTTTGCCGTCGGCTTTACGATTGTATTGAATGAATACGTTGTTCCAGATTTCAACGACTAACGGATCGCTTTCGTTCACCAGGTCTTTCCCAGGAACTTTCGCTACTTCTTCCGCTGAACGTAAGTCCACGTGAATCTCCGAACAAGGACCGCAAGGCCCCTGATCACCCATTTCCCAGAAGTTGTCTTTCTTCGATCCGAAAATGATGCGGTCTTCCGCGATCCATTTCTTCCAAAAGTTATAGGCTTCCATATCCTTCTCTAAATTCTCAGCAGGATCGCCGCCGAATACAGACACATACAAACGGTCTTTAGGGAGTTTGTATACTTCTGTCAACAACTCCCATGACCAGGCAATCGCTTCTTCTTTGAAATAATCACCGATCGACCAGTTGCCCAACATCTCGAACATGGTGTGGTGGTATGTATCTATACCTACTTCTTCCAGGTCATTGTGCTTGCCGGATACACGCAAACATTTTTGCGTATCGGCAATTCGCTTGTATTTAGAAACCTGGTTGCCCAGGAAATAATCTTTAAACTGATTCATCCCTGCATTGGTAAACAACAGGGTCGGATCATCTTTGTTGACAATAGGAGCCGAAGGTACAATCTGGTGTCCTTTGGATTGGAAAAAATCTAAGTACGCTTGTCTGATTTCGTTAGCTTTCATTGTAGGTATTTCTTTCTCTTAATGCGATGTTCGCTGTATTTTAGCGAGCGCAAATTTAATCAAAATAAGCCGGTTTTAAGGTAGATTAAATGATTTTTATTCTTAAAAAGAGTACCCGTTTGCGTGAGGGATAGCAGCGGAAAGCCCGCAGCGAGCCTGTAAGTTCGCTAATTTACAAAGGCATGATCCGAGCGAGGACTTGGAGCGGATAGCCCGTTCCGCCTTTTCGGCGGACACGCCCAAAACATCATAACTCCTAAATTAAATCTTCAAATCAAACTTCTACCCTTATTAAAAAGCTAAGTCGATCCTACCTCCACTGATTATCAACACTTTTCTACTCCGTGGATTCTATGTGGATAAGTACAACAGTGTCAAAGTTATATATTCAACCCCTTAAAGTAATTTAGAGGCAAATATTATCCCCTTGCCCTACAAAGAAAAAGACATCGAGAAACTATATTACAGCATCGGAGAGGTAGCTGCAATTTTTAAAGTGACGACTTCTTTGATCCGTTTTTGGGAAAATGAGTTCGAATTGTTGGCTCCCAAGAAAAACAAAAAGGGTAATCGCCAGTACATGCAGGAAGACATTGAAGATTTCAAACTCGTGTATTCACTGGTGAAAGAGAAAGGATACACCTTGCAGGGCGCAAAGGAAATATTGAAAACAGAGAAACATAAAGTGAGATCCAACAATGAAATGTTGGAATCATTAGAAAAGGTTCGGAATTTTTTAGTAGAATTGAAGAAGAATTTGGATTGACAGATTAATTTTTCAGATAAAATTATGGATGGTTTTGCACTTTCACTTTTAGGTATAGCAGCAATTTTATTATACTTTGCACCGTCATTTGTTGGGAAGAACAAAAGAAATTTCATGTCGATTTTTATTTTGAATCTACTTTTAGGATAGACTTTTATTGGCTGGGCTATAGCACTAGTATGGGCTTATAAAGAAGATTAAGTTTTTTTTTACAATTAGGAAATCAAATCATAATTAAATAGCACAAGTTTTTTGAGTTAATAATTGGGCGTGCCCCTACGGGTCGGGCTTTCACTTCAAGTCCTCGCTCGGATCAAACTTTAAGCATTAAAGTTCCTAAATGCTCGCTGTGGGCTTTCCGTTCAATCCCTCACGCAAGTTATTGGAAAATGCAGTGCACTTAAGGATGCAAAAAGAGTTTTAACGAACTGCATAGTGCGGCTGGCGTCCAGGAAAGGAGGGAATTGAAGGAGACATGCTTAAGAATTAACTACGTGAACAATCTAAATCCACCATGTCTCCTTCAATTCGCTTTGATGGCTGCCTTTTCTTTTGTTACTTTTCTTTTGGCAGAGCAAAAAAAAAG